>PLBX01000327.1:3562-13925 GCA_003135495.1 Acidobacteriaceae bacterium
CTTCCACGTCGATCCACTGATACGGAACGCGGTTGCGAGCCAGAAAATTACGCAGATCATAAGACCGCGGCGACCATCGCGTACCCAGAACACGCATCCCCTCGTACGCCGGACGGTACGAGGCCTGCCAATCCTCGAGCATATCGTTTATTTGCGGGTAGAGGTGGTCGGCTGGCGGGTCCCATGGCTTCAAAAAGAAGTAGTTGATGCCGGCTTTATTGATGGCATTGATGGCTGCCGTGGTGTCCGCATAAGCAGTAAGCAAGGCACGCTTGGCGTCAGGAAAGATATGAGTTGCCGCCTGCAGAAATTCGACGCCATCCATATGCGGCATGCGCTGATCGGCCAAAAGGAGCGCAACGCTGTTGTTTCGAATCTTCAACTGCTTCAGCAGGTCGAGAGCTTTTTCTGGAGATTCACTACCGATGACTCGATACTCCGCCCCATAATGCGAGCGCAGATCGCGTTCAATCGCGCGCAACACATCAGCGTCGTCATCGACAGTCAGCAAAATCGGTTTCGCCATGCGCCCGGCCCCGATCTGGTTGAGATGAACTGCAGGGAATACCGACTTAGATATCGATGGACGCCGGTCGGTCGCAATTATCGCTTAAAAAATACGATCACGCCGCCACATTGCCAACTTGCATTTCGTCAACATAGCACCAGATCCACGATTCCCCCGGTTCTACCGATCGCATCACCGGATGCTTCGTCTGATGGAAGTGCTTGGTGGCGTGCCTGTTCTTTGAAGAATCGCAGCAACCGACCTTGCCGCATACCAGGCACATGCGGAGATGAACCCACTTGTCCCCTGTTTTAACGCATTCTTCGCATACGTGCTTGTCAGTTTTCTTGATCTTGATTTGATCGAGGTGGGTACACTGTTGCGTCATAGTTTCTCCTTTTCATCCGGAATCCTGCGATTCTAGCAGCGAGGCGCTTCAAGCTCACTTTTCCCTCCTTATAAGACGCCTTGTGACCTTGGTCATGTCAAAGGGCCCCAGATCACACAAAAAAGCATGACTCTCATTCAGAATCATACGAGGGGTATTAGTCGTGGTAAGGCTGGATTATGTTTCGTGCGTATTAACGGTCACCTCTACAATCCTGGTCGGCCGCGGATACTGGCAGGGCTGGCTCTTGGGAGTGATGAACAGCGCCATCATGTGTGTCATAGGATTCAAGACGGCACAATTAGGATTCATCCCGGCAAACTTGTTTTGCATCGCACTGGGTGCCAACAATTTGCTGGATTGGCGAAAAGCCGCACCGGCTTCCTTGAAGCGCGTTCCTGAAAGTGCAGAAGTTCGAATCACAACTCCGCAACTTACTCCGCAATAAGCAGGTTCTCAGCAAAGGGCCATTGCTCATCGATCCATTGCGCCTCGCAGCTGAACCCGGCATTCTTGGCCATTTGAAAAACTTCTTCCGGCTGGTACTTGTGGCTACTTTCGGTCCAGATCGTCTCGCCCTCTTGAAATTCAATCCGCAGATCTGAAGCCGGGATGCGTACGATCTGACGCCGCTTCGATACCAGATGCATTTCAACGCTGCGTGCCTCTCGGTTGATCTTGGAGGTGTGCTCAAATTGGCGCAAATCAAAATTGCCATCGAGTTCGCGATTGATACGGGCGAGCAGGTTGAGATTGAAAGCTGCGGTCACTCCGATCTCATCGTTGTAGGCTTTCAGCAACTGCTCGGCGGGCTTTTCCAGGTCTGTTCCAAGAAGCAGCGAATCTCCGGGCTGAAGAATGTGGCGAATTTCAGCCAAGAACTTTACTCCTGCAGCGCGATCAAAATTACCAATCGTGCTTCCCAGAAACATGACGAAGAGGTGTTGATTGCGCTGGCGATGCGCCGCCACCTCCAGCAACCCGTCCAGGTACTCGCGTTCAAAGCCTACAATGCTCAGCGAATCGATATCGCTCAGCTCGCGCTCGCACATGGCCAATGCTGAACGCGAAATTTCCACCGGATAATAAAATGTCCGCTGCCAGCGGCCAAGCGCTTCCAATATCCATCGCGTCTTCTTGCCGCTGCCACTGCCGAGTTCGGCGACGGCCACGGGCGCGTCGAGGCGCTCGACGATTTCGTCGGCATGACTCTGCAGCAGGCGCTCGTCGGCGCGCGTCAGTCCATACTCGGGCAAATGGCTGATGACTTCGAACAGAGCCGAGCCCACGTCGTCATAGAGATATTTCGACGGAAGCTCCTTCTGTCCACTCCGCGTGAGTCCGACACGCACATCCGAAGCGAATTCATAAGCCGCATTGTTAATCGCGTGTACCAGCATTCGTCACCCTTTGATGTTCATTTGGCAATCGTGCGTTTGCCCCTCATCGGCTTACGCATCGAAATCCCGCATAAACATATTGGTAGTGCGCCTGAAACCAGTTGCGAAACGTGCGCCGCAGCATGCAAGCCGCGGTTCGCGCCGAGCCGCCCTTCATCACAAAATGTTTTCCATCAAAGAAATCGGCGGAGTAGCCCTTGTAGAACGGGAATGGCTTGAACCCAGGGAATGGGCCGAAAACGCTAGAGGTCCACTCCCAGCCGTTGCCCAACATATCGTGAACCCCAAAAGCACTTTGCCCTTGAGGCGACGCATTTACCGGCGTCGGATCCCAATTGCGTAAGTCGAAATTGCCGAATTTCTTGCCAGCCTCGCCATCTGGTGCCTGATTGCCCCATGGGTATGCTCGCATAGATCCATCTGCCGATCCATACGCCGCATGTTGCCACTCGACTTCCGTCGGCAACGACTTCCCTGCCCAACACGCGTAAGCCGTGGTCTCCGCGTGGCTTACATACACAGGCCAGTCCAGGGGCAGCGGCACATCGTCAAACATCGTGCGATACAACCAGTGGTCACCCTCTTTTCGCCAGAATGCAGGACGAGATATCCCTTTCGCCGACTTCCATTCCCAATCCTCGTCGCCCCAGAAAGCGCGCTTTTCGTAGCCGCCAGCCGTCATGAATTCCAAATACTGGCCGTTTGTCACTTTGTATTTATCGATGGTAAAGCCGAGCACTTCCGCCTTGCGCGCCTCGTACTCGTTGTCCCAACCAAAGCTTTGAGAGTTGCGCGGAAGCCCGAGGGTGACGATGCCGGCAGGAATTGCAATGGTGTCAGGCTCAATCGCCACGCCGCTTAAATCTTTGAGATTTCGTTGCCGCTTCGGAGACACTTTCATCTGAAACGGCAATTGATGCAGCATATACGCCAGCGTTTCCACGTGCATCAACCGATGCTCAATCGCAACATTCAACAATGTCCGAAGCGGAAAGCCGTCGCGCCTCTCTGCATCGGGATTCTTAATCGCGGTCTCAAGGTGTTCATCGAGAACGCCGCGAATGTTGCGAACGTAATCTCGCACCCCATCGAGCGCGGGCCAATCAGTCGGCATATCGGTGGGCAAGCCGCCGCCAACCGGATCGATGCCGAAGGCAAACAAGCGGTCGAATTCAGGATGGGTGCTCTTGACTCCGGCGATGCTTTCGTTCAATAAATTCCAGTCAAACGCCTCAAGATGCCCGAAGTAGAAAATAATGCGGTGCCGCTCCAGAATTGGCCGCTCATAGATCGAATCGCTGTGCACAAGGGCAAAAAGCGCATCGCTTTCACTGCGAGCATCCGAGAGGCGCTCCAGCAACCCATGAGAAACCGCGTCGCTCTTTTCTGCCGCTAGCATTCAAATCTCCTTGGCATGGCCGAGGCGACTGCCCCTGCAAGCCATGTGCCAACTCGCGGACAAGGCAACCCCCTCCGCGCTTGAGGTAGTTTTAGATGTCGAAAGGATGCACAGGGTCGCTATGAAAGCCGCTTTATTTGGAGTGGAACGGCGCCGCCGACCTTCTGGTCTTTGTGGTCGGACAATCAGGGGTAGTATCCTGATCTACGTGCGACAGACAGGCGCATTCAGGAAACTGCCCTTTTGGCACTAGATGTAAACCATTGCAACTCAGTACCGAAATTCGAGGTTGAGATGAAAATATTTCCAGCTCTAGCTTCCTTTTTTCTGACGTCGTACATGGCCTGCGCCGCGACTGCAACACAAACTTTTCCAACCTCAGCGGGAGAAGTCAAAATTACCCCTCTCGTACACGCCAGTACGCTTATTCAGGCGGGAGGGAAAACCATCTACATTGACCCCGCGAAACCGGCGAAGTTGGATGGAACTCCAAAGGCGGATTTAATCCTCATTACCGACATTCATCCCGATCACATGGACCCCGCCTCTATCGCGGAAATTAGCAAGGCTGGCACCGAGATCATGGCGCCGCCTGCCGTAGTGGCCACGGTGACGAGCGCCAAGCCGATCGCCAACGGTGAAAGCAAAAGCTGGCAGGGTTGGACCATCGAGGCTGTTCCCGCCTATAACATCACGCGCGGCCCCGCGCCCGGCAAGCTTTATCACGATAAGGGCCGCGGCAACGGCTACGTACTTACCTACGGCGGAAAACGCTTTTACTTCTCCGGCGATACGGAAGGCGTGCCGGAAATGCGGGCTTTGAAAAATATTGACGTGGCATTCGTGTGCATGAACCTGCCCTACACCATGCCTCCAGAAGAGGCCGCGGACGCGGTCAAAGCCTTCCATCCGAAGATTGTGATTCCCTATCACTCACCGCGGTTCCGACCTGGCGGTTTTTAAGAAGGGACTGGAAGGCACCGGCATCGAAGTGCGGCTGCTTGACTGGTATCCACAATAACCCCGTTTCCTAAGAGATTCCCAAGAGAGCCTCCCAAAGACACAATAAGCTCTGCTACTTGTTTGATTAAAGTTTGTGGGGCATCTTCGAGTAAGAACGCGCGCATCACATTTAAAACTCATGGCGACCACGAGCAGAGCAGTAACACCGGTGGATGTGTCCCGAGCCACCTCCGACTATCAAGACTACGTCAACCCGCAGTGGGTCACGCTGCTCAACCTCCTTGGCATGAACATCGAGTACGAGCGCTGCCTCGGCTGCGAGTTGTTCACGAAAGACGGTCGCCGCATCCTCGATTTCTTATCCGGATACTGCGTTCATAATGCCGGCCATAACCATCCCTACATCATTCAGGCGTTGAAAGATGAAATGGATCGCTGCGGCCCCGCCATGCTTCAAAGCCATGTACCCGAGCTTGCCGGAGAATTAGCGCGCCGGCTATGTAAGCTGGCAGGCGGCAGCCTGGAGAAGGTTTACTTTGGCAGCAGCGGCAGCGAAGGCGTCGAAACGGCCATCAAGTTTGCCAGAGCTACCACTGGCCGAGCTGGCATCATTTACGCAAAAAGTAGTTTTCATGGATTGACCAACGGCGCGCTCTCTTTGATGAACGACGCTTTCTGGCGCGAGCGCTTTGGTCCCTTGCTGCCCGATACTCTTGGCGTTCCTTTCGGAGACATCGCTGCGTTGGAGAATGCGCTCGCCGACAAAAAGCAGGCGGCGTTTATCGTGGAACCGCTGCAAGCCGAAGGCGGGATTCAGGTTCCGACGCGAGAATATTTGCAGAAGGCGCAAGAGCTGTGCCAACGCAGCGGAACTCTTTTTGTGCTCGACGAAGTGCAGACTGGAATGTTTCGCACGGGAACTTTTCTGGCCGCACATCAGTTCGACGTACAGGCCGACATGGTTGTGCTTGCCAAGGCGCTTAGCGGAGGTCTCATGCCCGTTAGCGCGGTTCTAATGACGAATAAAATCTATCGCTCCGTTTATTCTTCTCTGAAGCGCGCCATCGTCCACACTTCTACTTTTAGCGAAAACAGTTTGTCCATGCGCGCTGGACTGGCGGCATTGGATGTCCTCGAAAACGAAAATTTGGGTCCGCGCGCTTTCGAACTCGGCGAATCATTTCGAGCAAAACTCCGCAGCGAACTGGCGCCCTTCGACATGGTGAAAGAAGTCCGTGGCATGGGCCTCTTGAGCGGGATTGAATTTGTTCCACCGAAAAAACTCGCATTCAGAACATTGTATGAAGCCTTCAAAGCAATCCATCCCGCCATGTTCGGTCAGATTGTGGTCATGCGCATGTTTCGCGAGAAGGGCATGCTGACGCAGATCTGTGGAAACAACTTCATGGTTCTAAAAGCTGCGCCGCCTCTGATGGTGACCACCACCCAGTTGGATGAATTTGTAAAAACCATTCGCGAAGTGGTCGAGATGGCGCAAACCTCGCCTGCCTTCTGGACCGAGGCCTTGGCGATGGTCCGCCGATCCGTGAACATCTAGCTTTACACTCTAACTTTCAACATTCAGGAGAAAGATGCGACAGTTGCGGAAAAAGTTTATCAACACGGGCGCCGCCGCAATTCTCGCATTCGGATTATTACTGGCAACGGCACATCGTTTGCCCGCGCAAACAGCCCCCGTAGCAACGCCTGACGTTGTCCTGATCATTGATCCGTCGCAATCGCAAGTGCATTGGAATGTGGACAGCACCTTACATCTGGTGCACGGAACCTTCACTCTGAAAAGCGGCACTGTCCATTTCAATACCGAGAACGGGAAGGCCGATGGCGAGATCGTTGTCTCTGCGCCGAGTGGCGAGAGTGGAAACGACTCCCGCGACAGGCGAATGCACAAAGAAATCCTGGAGACGGCAAAATATCCCAACGCAATCTTCCGCCCCACCCACATAGAGGGCAAAGTCAACCGGTCAGGAACATCGGATGTAAAGCTCAGTGGTATTTTTTCCATCCACGGAGCGGACCACGAACTTACATCGCAGGTGCACGCGGAATTAACTGGCGGTCATTGGACCGGCACCAGCAAATTCGAGATTCCATACGTGCAATGGGGCATCAAAGATCCCAGCAACTTCCTGCTGAAAGTTAAGCCGGTGGTAAAGATAGAGTTGGAAATGTCCGGCGCAGTAACCTCCCAAAAATAAAGAATACGGACTCGTCCTATACCTGCTATACGGACGAGGCGGTAGACGCCCTTATGAGTTCATGTATTGAAAAACTGGATGAACCAGGATGCAAACTGCGAACTGGACAAACGCGGCTGTGCGCGCCCGAAGTGGCGCGGCAGTCGAGGAATTAATTTCAGCGCAAAAAGCGCCTGTTCCTCAAGGGGAACCTTTAGAACGTGACCACGTAGTCGTATCCGCTTACTTGGCTTTTGGCTTCGCCGCTAATTCGAGCTTCTTAATTGCCGCCATCGTGGTTGCTGTGTGGTCAGTACGCTTTACCGACTTGGGCCGGCGGTGACGTTTAGTGACGGAATGGTTGTTTGACATGAATCCTCCTGATGCTTCTACAGTATCACGCCGCCACGAAGCGCCTGTTAAGGCTGAATCAGCTGCGCCAGAAATGATTTGCAACTAGCCACGCTTGCGCTCGTGCGAACGGACATAAGAAAGTCCGCGTCTGAGATCGGCGGCAAGGTTCTCAGATTCCGACGCGATATGTACCGGGTTGCCAGAGGATTCCCGTCCCAGCCATCGATTTAACTCATCCGGCGAAGCCTCCACACGGCGCCCCTTGTGACCAACCGGCATTCCAGATTTTGCCCAGCGCTGCGCCACCGAAAGCGGCTGGCCTAAAAATGTCGCGATCTCTTTCCAGCCACTGAGCGATGCAATCTCCTTCGTTGATTTGGAAACTGATTTTGCCACGGCTGCCTCACTCTGTACTGCAATTTGAATGCTAAACATCCAGCGCGCAATGCGCGTGTAGTCGCTTAATTCCTTTGCCCATTTTTCACTTCTGCTAGAATTCGTCGCGGCAACAATTCCTAGGAAGGGTCTGACTCCGGTTGGGCCCTTTTCCTGTCAGGGGACACGTATGACTCGCAGATACTACTCGCTTCTTCTATCCATCTTCATCCTCGCCCACGCCCTTCCAGCTTTTTCGCAGAACGCCATTTTAGGTTTCACGCCATCATCTGCAGCGCGTCAGATAAAAGTGGAGGAAACATTTAAAGCGATTCCATCCCCGTCCGAAGCGCGACGCCAGCATCGCATCTTCACCGCCGAGCCGCATATCGCGGGATCAAAGCGCAACAACGATCTCGCCCAGTACATCGCGTCCGAGTGGCGCAAGCAAGGGCTGGAGGATGTAGTCGTGCGCCGCTACGACGTTTACGCGACCGCACCAAAGACCGCTTCACTCGAGATGATCGCTCCCGTGAAGTATAAGGCCGGGCTCCGCGAGGAAGGCTACGACGCGGATCCGGACACGAAGAATCCGCGGGTCAGTGCGGCGTGGAGCGGGATGTCAATCTCGGGCGACGTGACTGCGCCGGTCGTCTACGCGCACAGCGGCAATCCTGAAGATTACGACGTACTGCGCAAGAATGGCATCGACGTAAAAGGCAAAATCGTTTTGGTGCGTTACTCGAATCCTTACAGCTATCGCGGATTCAAGGCCCTTACCGCGGAAAAAAACGGCGCCGCCGCGTTGCTCATCTATTCCGATCCCGCGGAAGACGGCTACGTAAGAGGTGAAGTGTTTCCCGACGGCCCGTGGGGCCCCGAAACGCACATACAGCGCGGCTCAATTACTTACGACTTCATCGTTCCCGGCGATCCACTTACACCTGGCTGGGCTTCGGTTCCCGGCGCGAAGCGCATTCCGGAAAGTGAAGCTCGCTCGCTGCCTCACATTGTCGCGCTTCCGCTCTCCTGGCACGACGCCAAGCCGCTGCTCGAAAATATGAATGGCCCAACCGCTCCAAAAGATTGGCAGGGTGGGTTGCCGATCACCTACCGTCTCACCGGAGCCGTGCAAACTCACCTCAAAGTCGAAATGGACAATTCGATTCAGCCCTATTACGTCGTCGAAGCTCGTATCCGTGGCACGCAATTCCCCGACGAATGGGTGCTTCTCGGAAATCATCACGACGCCTGGGAATACGGCGGCGTCGATCCCAGCAGCGGCACGGCATCCATGATGGAACTTACTCGCGCCTTCGGAAGCATGTTGAAAAATGGTTTTCGCCCCAAGCGCACACTCATTTTCTGCAGTTGGGACGGCGAAGAAATAGGACTGACCGGCTCGACCGAGTGGGGCGAACAATTCGCGGATGACTTACAAAACAAATTAGTCGCTTATATCAACGTGGATTCCTCTGCATCCGGACCGAACTTCGAAGGCGGCGCGGTCGGTTCGCTCGCTCCCATGCTGGTGGAAACCAGCTATTCCATTGCCGACCCCAGCGGAACGAGCCTGCATGATGCCTGGATTAAATCCACCGCCGCATCACGAAAACACGGCAAACACACCGAGGCCCCCAAAGACGAAAATTTAGTAAACACCCGCATCGGCAGCGGCTCCGACCACACTGTCTTTCTAAATTTCCTCGGNNNNTACAAATATCACGCCACCATGTCCGCATTGTGGGGCGTTACCGCGCTGCGATTAGCGCAGGCAGATATCCTGCCTTTCGATTTTGCATTTTACGGCCGCACGCTAAACAGTTTCATCGACGATCTAAAAAAGAATCCCCGCTACGACGCCCATAAAATTAAACTCGATAATCTACAAAAAAGCGCCGCAGCCTTCGAAGCCACTGGCAAAAATGTCAAAACACTTTTGGATCACAGGGTTGCTTCCGGAAAAATAGACCCGCAAACCGCTGAGCATTTCAACCAATCCATACTAAAGGTCGAAAGCAACTGGCTGAATCCCGACGGCATCCCCGGCCGTCCGTGGTTTAAACATTTACTCTATAGCGCGCGTTACACCTACGCGCACCTGGAGCTTCCCGGTTTGACCGAGGCCGTCGAATCGCAAAAGTGGGATGAGGCGCAGCGTCAGTCTGAAATTCTAGCTAAAGCCATCGACACCAATACCACTCTTCTGCAACAGATGGAAAACGAACTTAAGCAATAGACGCCGCGAAAACGGACTTCCTTATCTCTTCAGACTCGCCGCAATTCTTAGAACCATCGGATCCATTTCAATCTCTTCAAGTTTCTTCGGTAGAGGAATACACCAGTTCGCACGAACATCTTCTCGCGCCCCCGGCAAGTTCGGCCTTTTGTCCGCGCCCACGCCATCTTCCAAAGACGCCAGCGTAATTGCCGCCGGAGATCGCGCCAGTGCCTCGTGCGTTTTAACAATTACCTCAGAAATGTGCTCTTGGTCATGCACGTTAGTCGCGCGCTTGAGATACCAGCGCATTTTGTCGGAGTTTTCTCTGCTGGGTTCCAGCCCCAGCTCCGTCTGTTCATCAAAATCAGCTCCCGACCATATTCCCGAGATAGTCGGCAAATCGTGCGTGGACACCGCCGCGACCGCCAGCTTCGGATAATGCTCCGGCTGCTTTTCCTCGAACCACAGCAGCCGGTAAGAGAGCACCGCGTACTCCGCAAGTTTCTCGCGCACACCTGCGTCCACAGTTCCTAAATCTTCGCCCACAATAAACGTCT
>PLBX01000327.1:13930-14151 GCA_003135495.1 Acidobacteriaceae bacterium
GGAATCCAGAACAACCGGAATAATCCCATCACGTGATCGATGCGCAGTCCTCGCGCATAGCGCAGCGCGGTCCGCACCGTTTGGATGAACGGTTCGTACCAGGAAGCCCGCAATTTGTGTGGCACGAATGGCGGCAGTCCCCAATCTTGTCCGTTGGAGTTAAATAAATCGGGCGGCGCTCCCACGCTTACATCTTTCGCAAAAACGTCCTGCCACATCCA
>PLBX01000327.1:14191-17380 GCA_003135495.1 Acidobacteriaceae bacterium
ATCAAAGCCAATACCGCCGGGCTATCCGGCGAACGATATTGCTGCGGCCACGCGCGCCAGTTCGCGCCGAATTGTTCGGCCAGAACACAAAAACTGGCGAAGAGCTGCAGGCTGCGCCCACGGCTGCGTTCGAAATCGTTAAACAAAGTTTTGGTGTGCACCTGGGACCAGAGTTTTTCGAGCGCGCGCATTTTCAAACGATAAATCGCGTCGCGATCAATCAAAGGCTTGTCATTTAGCGCGCGGCCCTCTTCGCATAATTCTTCCAAATCGGGTAGCGCTTCTCTCGCGCCGGCAATTTCTTCGATACACAAATACAGCGGATTTAAAAATAGCCTGCTGCTTGGATAGTAGGGACTCGCTTGCTGCGGCAACACCGGAGCCGTCGCGCACAGCGGATTCACCATAACTACTCCGGCTCCCAATTCCGCAGACCATTCGCAAATACGGCGCAAATCTTCCAGATCGCCGATTCCCCAACTGCTTTCCGAACGCACTGAATAAAGTTGCAGCGCCCAGCCCCAGGTATGCAGGTCCGCTGGAAGAAAACAGCGCGGGGGCGTTACGATCAACCGGGTTTCGCGGCCCTCACGATCGAAAATGGAATGGTAACCGAGCGGCAAGTCACGTGGAAGTTTACCGGTCGCGCGTAAGCGAGTGCCGTCTTCTAATTGCAACTCGCAGGACTCTGAAATGTTTACATCTGCGCCTTGACGGCAGACCAGCAGTGCCGCATCGCCAGGGCCTTCTTGCCCCGCGTGCATGGCCGTCAAAAACTTATTTTTGGTTGCCTCTGAAACCTCGTGCCATTGCCCAGAGTCGTCCCGATATTTTTGGTCGATTCCCCAGGCACTGAAATTTGGCACACAAACTCCGGGCTGCGTTTGTTCCCGCATGGCTAGATTACCCGCGACTCACAACCACAAGCATAGAAGCCTTTGCTTGCTCACGGCAATACAGCTTAACCGGTAAGAATACGAGGAGAGTCTTCTCGAGCTCTACAATTGATTGGCGGTAATCTTTTTTGAACGTCCGTTTAGCGTGATCACCAGTACGGACGCTTGCCGAGTTATTTCTCGAATACGCGCCGCCAACCATTTCACCTGCGATTCGTTCGCGCCCACGATCTCCAGCACGATGGATTTCTCTGGCTTACCGCGGTAATACCCGGTGGTGGGTTGCAGTGTGAAGCTCTCAAATTGTTTGGCGATGGCGCGCACAATCGTGGCTCGCCGTTTGTCCTCGGTGTAAATGCGATGAATGGTCTGGTGGCTCATTGCACTAGCCTGAGCTCGGTGGAAGTTAACTCTGTCTGTGTAATTGTATTTGCAGGCGCGGGATAGCCTATGAGAAATGTAACGGGAGCCAACCTGCCGGGTCGCTCTCCAATCTGCCACACATAATTTTCCGCTCTCACCTGTGCGGCTAAAAGGGACAGTTCCTTTTGTGAGTAGGCTCGCAAGCAGGAAACAACTCCATCAAAAAACAGCACAAAAGGAATCACCGGAATAATGTAAGTCCAGAATAGTCTCGAAATCCGAACCGGGCGCGCGAATGGCGCGGTTAAAAATCCCGCCAGTGGCATCAGCACCGTCAATAAAATATTCAGCGGATCGCGTTTGGCTGCTTCGAACACGCCGATTCCCTGGCCGTCGTCCGCGGCATTCTGCAATATGGCCACCGCTTCGTTGGGTGTGAAATGATGAAACGAAGTGAAAATCGTCCGAAATCCCGACAGTTCGCCAGGCAGCGACGCGGCGTCTACGAATCCACCATAAAACGTGATCTGGCCNNCCGCGCCCATTATCTACACGCAGCAAGCGGTACAACCATAACCACGGTCCACCGCCGCCGGAACATAGATCCACAATCCGTTCCGCCCTGCTGGCTTCCACCGCTTTATTTAGTAATGGAACGATGGGCCGGTAGATCCCGCCTAAACTTAAAATAAATTGCAGCGCGTCCGTGACCCCGTCGCGAAGACTCCTCGGAAACCATTTCTGATCGTGAAACTCAAAAAAACGCGCTCCTCCAAAACTCCGTCCCTTGCATATGAACTTTTCAACATCAATTGTCTCATTTGCAGCAGCTTTTAGCGGACCGGTCGAAATGGTGGTCATGTGTTGTTAATCGCTATGTGCGGAGTGGCTCTTTGCAGTCTTTTCTTCAGCGGGCGTTCTGCGAGCAGTTCTTGGATGCCATTAGCGCGTTCTACGGGTTCAATAGTTTTACACGCGGTAAGGCACGAAGACGCCACACTGCCATTTGTGTTAACCAGCCTAAATCTTCTTAAATGTGCAAGATACGCGAATTGTGCGCTAGCATATGTGTTAGCACCAAACTTGTGGCGGGCGAGATTTTACTTTTGTGAATCTTTCTCGTGCATGTGCATATGCATATGCTCGTGCTCTTCCTGTTCCTCTTTATAGACGGCAGGAATCCCCAGGCTGCCTTTGGGCGGCAGGTGGCGCATGAAATTTACAAGGGTCCACATCTCTTCATCATCCAGAATCCCTTTCCACGAAGGCATCCCGGAAGGATTGATGCCATTCTCAATGATCCATTTCAATTGCCCATCCTTATATTCCTGCACATCGGATGAGCTTAGAGAAGGAATTGGCGGCGACATTTTTTGCGCGAACGGTACTCCCGTGCCTTCACCATCCAGTCCGTGACAGATCCCGCAGTGATGCCCAAAATGTTCTTGTCCATCCTTGATATTTTCTGGCGTCGCCGCGATCGGGTTGGGAGTTTTTTTTCCGCCAACGGTGATCTTGTGTTTCACGTCCTTGGCCATTTCACTTTCCATCGCTCCGGGTTTGCTAACGCGGCAGCCGGAAAGAATCATGGCGCAGCCAATAACCATCGTTATTCTGATAGTGTTCATGAAGCCCGCTCTATTAGACGTAACTAATGCCCATTCGATGCTAAAGCCTTCTCGATAGCCGCTGTGACCTGTGGCGAATCTGGCGTAACGTCCGGCTCAAAGCGAGTAATTACCCGGCCGTCGGGACCGATCAGAAACTTCGTAAAATTCCATTTAATGTCGCCGCCGGTTTGCGGATTGGCGGATTTGTCCGTCAGGAATTGATACAGCGGGTCTTTGTCGTCGCCCTTCACCGAAACTTTCGACATCATCGGAAAACTCACGTGATACTTCGTGGTGCAGAATGTTTTGATTTCCTGATT
>PLBX01000197.1 GCA_003135495.1 Acidobacteriaceae bacterium
TTCAGCGAAAGATCTGATTGAAGCTCCAAAGGGAACTATCACCGAGCAAGGTTTGCGCTGGAATATCGATGTCGGCATGCAGTACTTGCATTCGTGGCTCGGAGGATTGGGTTGCGTTCCCATCTATAACCTGATGGAAGATGCGGCCACCGCGGAGATCAGCCGCGCCCAGGTCTGGCAGTGGGTAAAGTACAACGCAAAACTTCCGGACGGCAAGCAAGTGACGTCCACCATGGTGAAGGAGATCATTCACCACAGAGCGTCGGAGTTGGGCAGCAGTAAAGATGAAAAACTCAGGCAAGCGGCACGACTGCTCGAAGATTTGACGACGAAGCCGGATTTTGCGGAGTTCTTGACGCTTGCCAGCTACGATTTATTGGACTAAAACGTCAAGGCATGGGTGCTAGCAAAACGCCCGCGCGCACGACCACCGCAGATCCGCAGATTGACGCGGATTTTCTGCGGCAGTTACAAGGGCACGTTGCCGCGCGAGAGATTGAGCGCGGCATCGCATGCATCCATTCTCACGAACAGTTAATTGCAAAGCTCGACCCCTCGCAGAAAAATGCCGCGCAACTGCTAGCCCAACTCGCTATCTGGACGGACATCGGGTACAGCGGACCGCCTCTTAGCCAGTTTCTCCGGCTTTTTCAGGCTGCGGGACCGGATCTACGATCACAGCTTCCGATTGTCGATTACGTGTGCTTGCGTATGGCCGAAGGCATGATGGCCATGGCAGATGAGGCGATGGAAGCGGCAATTGGGCATTTTGAGTTTGTTCTCAGCTTAGGAGCGGAACTGAACGACCCTTTCCTGCTAGCCATAGTTTATTTCTGGAAAGCGCGCTGCTTGCGCCGGCGCGGGGAGTATGACGAGGCTCTGATTTATACCGGGAAGGGAAGAGATTTAGCGCTTGCGTTAAAGCATCTGCGGATGGCGGCGGTTATGCAGGTGCTTGAAGGCTGGCTTTTATTTCAGCAGGGGAAGTGGAAAGAGGCGGTTCGAATTTCGCAGGCGGCGGAACGTGTTCTTGCCGACACAGATGATTATGTGACGCTCGGAAACATACAATCCTTCTACGGCCGAATGGCGCGCCGGGAAGGGCGTTTCGATGAAGCGATCAAGCTTTTCGAGAACGCTATTCGACATTACCGTAAGCGTGATCCGCAGCACCCAAACCTCGCGCGCTCGCTGGCAAACATGGCCTTAGCGAAGCGGGGAATCGCTCTTCAACTGGAGAAGAGAATCGATCGTGAGGCGGAACGCCGGCGCAAGACTTCGGCAAGCAAGCAGGGGAAGCGCGGAGCAATCGAAAAGGAAAGCGGTGACTCCGATTCGCACACGCAGGCATATCGCAGCCAATTGACGCAGCTTCGACGTGAAGCCCTTGAACATCTCGATGCCGCTCGTGCCATTTATCAGCAACGCCCAAGCCATCACGGCGTTGGAACGGTAAACTTGAATGCCGCGTACATTCATCTCGATAGCGGCGACTTTCAGCGCGCCGAGGAAGAGGCGGCCTCAGCATTTCGCGTCGCCGAGGAAAAGCAGGATTACATTCTGATGGGGCGAGCCCGCATCCTGCAGTGCATGATTGAAAACGGCAAAGTTGAGGAGGAGGTCGAAGGCGCGACCGATCCGGGCAGCCATGCGCGGCGTGCTCTCGAGTTTAGTCAGCAGGCGATTGATCTCGCGAAGCATACACAGCACCATCTTCTGCTGGCAAACGCCCATCTATGGCAGGGATTGACGCAGTGCAATTCGTTCTTTGAAAATCCGGAGGCAGCGCGCAAGTCTTATGATATGGCGCGTGCGTCGTGCGGCGCGAATCCGCCTGACAACATGTGGCAGGAACTGCAAACGCTGAGCGCTAAAATTGTTCGCAAGGGTGGAATCGATACTGCACTTAAAGCGTGGTCTCAAGGAGCGGTAGGAGACAAAACGTTTCGGCAAATCAGCGAAGAGTTTGCGGAAATTGTTATCGCTCGCGTCTGGGAGCGCGAAGGACGGAAAGTATCGCGTGTGGCAGCACGGCTTTCCATTTCTCCGAAGAAAGTGCGCCGCATTCTGGCGCGGGTGGGGCGGAGGAAGCCGCGCCAAGAGTAGGGTGCATCAACAGTAATTAAAGATGGGAAGAGGTCAAGTAGATGGGAACCATTTATGATCTGTAGTCTCATCTTTGCTGCTAAGACAAAGGCCTGGAGCAATTTTGGCGCAGACAAAATACATAGGTCCTTCGCTTCGCTCAGGATGACAACGCTTAGGGGCGGACACGAATTGCGCTGCGCTCAGGATGACAGCATTGGAAATTGCCGTTTGAAAATTGAACTGGCGTTTCTGTGATTCGAAAGAGTCGAATCGCCAATTCAGGAATCGAAACTCTATGAAAATCGCAAAGGATGTCACTGAACTGATTGGACACACGCCGCTGGTGCGGCTGAATCGAGTTACGGAAGGTGCGGCTGCCGAGGTGGTAGCCAAACTCGAAAGCAGAAATCCCCTGGCCAGCGTAAAAGATCGCATCGGCGTAAGCATGATTGCCGATGCCGAACGCGCCGGACGTATCCATTCCGGAAAAACCGTTTTGATCGAACCGACCAGCGGCAATACGGGAATCGCTCTGGCATTTGTCGCCGCGGTGAAGGGCTACAAACTCATTCTTACCATGCCCGAAACCATGAGCTTGGAGCGGCGCGTGCTGCTGTTAGCTCTGGGAGCGCAAATCGTTCTCACGCCCGGTCCGCGCGGCATGAAGGGCGCGATTCTGAAGGCGGAAGAGTTGCTCAAATCGACTCCAGATTCTTACATGCTGCAGCAGTTTGATAATCCATCGAATCCGAAGATTCACTTCGAGACAACTGGGCCCGAGATTTGGAGTGACACGGATGGTCGCGTGGATTTTCTCGTCGCGGGCGTCGGCACAGGTGGGACCATCACCGGAGTCGCCGAATACATAAAACCGAAGAAGGCGTCATTCAAGGCAATCGCTGTCGAACCGACTGACAGTGCCGTTCTTTCGGGAGGATCCCCGTCGCCGCACAAGATTCAAGGTATCGGGGCGGGCTTTGTTCCGAGCATTCTTCGACGCGATCTTATCGATGAAGTGATCACCGTGAGCAATGAAGATTCTATTAATATGGCGCGGCGGCTTCCGCTCGAAGAAGGTTTGCTGGTCGGCATTTCTTCTGGAGCGGCCGTGGTGGCGGCCTTGAAAGTGGCGAAGCGCCCTGAAAATGCGGGGAAATTGATCGTTGTCGTATTACCTTCATTCGGTGAACGCTACTTGAGTAGTATTCTCTTCGAATCGCTTCGCAACCAGGCGCTGCAGATTCCTACGGCCGAGCTTCCCGGCTAGTTGACGGCTGCGTGATCTAAAAGACTTGAGTTGCAAAACATGATTTGCAAAACTTGATCTGCAAAACTTGATCTGCAAAACTTGATCTGCAAAACTTGACCGGGCCAAACATGATCTGCCAAACATGCCGCATCTTCTGTCGCTAATCCGCGAAGACGTTGCCAACGTGCTGGAGCACGATCCCGCGGCGAAGTCGCGCCTGGAAGTCTATCTCTGTTACGCCGGACTTCATGCGGTGTGGTTCTATCGCATGAATCATTGGTTATGGAATCATAATTCCTTTCTGCTCGCGCGCTGGTTGTCGCAAGTGGCGCGGCATCTCACGGGTATTGAAATCCATCCGGGCGCGCAGCTCGGCCGCCGTTTATTTATCGATCACGGCATGGGCGTAGTGATCGGGGAAACCGCAATCGTCGGTGAGGATGTCACTCTGTATCAAGGTGTCACGCTCGGCGGAACCGGCAAGGAGCACGGCAAACGCCACCCAACATTGCTGGACAACGTCGTCGTGGGCGGAGGAGCGAAGATTCTTGGCAACATCACGGTGGGACATAATTGCCGCATTGGCGCCGGGTCGGTGGTGCTGCGCAATGTGCCCGATGATTCCACCGTGGTTGGCGTCCCAGGTCATATTATTTTCCGGGAAGGCAAGCGCGTGGTGATCACCGATCCCAAACAAATCAACGATCCGCTCTCTGAAGCGTTAGCCGCGGTTGCCACCGAGGTGAAAAAATTAAGTGAGCGAGTGCGTCAAATCGAAGGCGCGGATGGTCACGAGCCTGTCTCGGAATCCATGCAGCGCATTATGGAAGATGGGGACTACCAGATCTAGTGGAGTTGCGGACATCTGCGTCCGTCCAGCGCCGACGTGGCCGGGCGGGGACGCCCGGCGCTCCACCGAGAACAAAAATAACCAACTCCGGCAACTCCTCTTTTCCTGCGACTTTCCCTCCAACGCAAGTATGATTGAATACGTTTTCGGGTCATCGTCATTCATTCATGAAATACGGCTTTGTAATCGATAACCGCAAGTGCATCGGATGCCACGCCTGCACCGTCGCTTGCAAGACTGAGAACCAGGTGCCGGTAGGCGTCAATCGAACCTGGGTTAAGTACGTTGAGAAGGGAATCTTTCCTAATACGCGACGCGTGTTTCAGGTGACGCGCTGCAACCATTGCGAGAAGCCTCCCTGCGTCACCATCTGTCCTGTGACTGCGATGTACCAGCGTAAAGATGGAATTGTCGATTTCAATTCCGATCGCTGCATTGGTTGTAAGGCCTGCATGCAAGCCTGTCCCTACGATTCGATTTACATGGACCCCGACGATGGCACGGCAACTAAATGCCATTTTTGCGCGCATCGCACAGAAGTTGGATTGGAACCGGCCTGCGTAATTGTTTGTCCCGAGCACGCCATCATCGCGGGGGATCTGAGCGATCCTGCGAGCGAAGCGGCGCAATTGATCGCGCGCGAGCCGGTGCGGGTGCGGAAGCCCGAACAGGGAACTCAGCCTAAGCTGTATTACATTGACGCCGATGAAAGCGCGATCGTTCCTACAGCGGCGCGGCATGAATCGATTTACATGTGGTCGCAGCGAAATGCGTTGGTGCACGGCGGCGGCGCGATTTATCCGAGCGATAGTCCTTTGCTTCAGAAGGATGCCGTTGCGGCCTATGACGTTTCCCATGCGCGGCCTTGGGGATGGCAAGTGCCCGCGTATTCTTGGACGAAGTCGATTGGCTCGGGAGTGCTCGCAATTCCGGCGATTGGAATGTTGCTGGGCAGATTGCCGGGCAGCCGCGTCCGCGACATTGCGCTCGCGACGGTTGCGCTTTTGTTTACGGCTCTCACGACGGTTCTGCTGGTTTGGGACCTCGATCACAAAGAACGATTCCTTCGAATAGTGTTTACGCCGCAAAGTAAATCATGGCTCGCACGTGGAGCCTTCATTCTTATCGCATACAGCGGTTTGTGTAGCGTGTTTTGGCTGGCAGCGGTTGCCGGATTTTCGTTCGCAACTTCAATCTTGTTATGGCCCACGGTGCTGGTGGGATTCTGTGCCGCCGCTTACACCGCATTTCTTTTCGGGCAGTGCGAAGGGCGGGACTTGTGGCAAACGCCGCTGCTGCCGGCGCATTTGATCGTCCAAGCGCTGCTCTGTGGGTCGGCGGTGCTAGCGCTGCTGCCCGATGTAATCGGCGGATCATCCCAGGCTGTTGCTGTCGCCATTCCGATATTGACGATCGCTTTGGCATTGCACTTGGTCATGCTGATTGGCGAAGTCGCAATGCCGCACACCACCGACAATGCGCGCTACGGAGCGCGGCTTATGACGCATGGGCCGTTTGCAAAAGCCTTCTGGGGCGGCGCGGTCATCATTGGCGGAGTAGTTCCCTCACTCTTGCTGTTGGCGGCTAGGTTTTTAGGTGCGTCGAATCGATTGGCGGCCGGAGTCGCCAGCATCCTGGCATTGGCGGGCGTTCTAATTTTTGAATGGTGTTTCATCATGGCCGGGCAAAGCGTGCCGAATAGTTGAGTTTGTCTGTAGAGACGCGGCTTGCCGCGTCTTCCGCCCGTTGCGCATTGACAAGAAGACGGGGCAAGCCCCGTCTCTACACTTTTACAGCGGCAGCGTTCATCGCTGGTATGGGCGCCAACCACTCCGCGGATTTCGCGTGCCGTCCGGTAATCAGTTTGTCGAACTCCTGTTGCAAGGCGCGGGTTACCGGCCCAGCTTTTCCTGTTCCAATGAGGCGGAAATCAATCTCGCGCAGCGCAATGACCTCTGCCGCCGTGCCGCAGACAAAAACTTCATCGGCGATATAAAGCTGATCGCGAGATATGGGTTCTTCTACGACCGAGTAACCAAGATCGCGAGCCAGTATGATCAGGCTGTCGCGCGTGATGCCCTCGAGAATTCCTGCACGCGGCGAGGTCACAATAATATTGTTGCGGACGATGAAAAGATTTTCGCCGGTGCACTCGGCGACGTAGCCATCGGGGCCAAGCATGATCGCCTCATCAAAACCGGCGCGCTGCGATTCAGTTTTCGCCAGAATCGAACTTACATAATTTCCGGAGACCTTGGCCTTGGTCATCATAATGTTGGGATGCAAGCGCGTGAACGAAGCGATGTTGGCGCGAATGCCACGTTCTTTTGCTTCGACGCCTAGAAAAGCCTTCCACTCCCACACCGCAACCATGAAGCGCGGCTCGCCGGCCTCGACTGTCAGGCTCATAGCGCCATCGAGAAAAATCATGGGACGGATGTAGCACGACGCAAACTCGTTCGCCGCGATGGTCTGGTTGATGGCGGCTTCTATCTGTTCAAACGTGACCGGCAAATCTCGAAAGCCGATGATGTGCGCCGAATCGAGCAGCCGCTGCACGTGTTCTTTCATCCGAAAAACGGCTGGTCCATT
Source organism: Acidobacteriaceae bacterium (assembly GCA_003135495.1). Lineage (GTDB taxonomy): Bacteria > Acidobacteriota > Terriglobia > Terriglobales > Acidobacteriaceae > Acidiflorens. The sequence goes on from PLBX01000197.1 coordinate 6,780, forward strand.
ATCAGTTGAATAGCATCGAATTCCTTCAAAAACGCTGAAGCCGTATTGCATTCCAGCGCTCAGAAAGGGAACCACGCCTTCACTGGCGGGCCTTAAGGCATCATGAACCCAAACGTAACGAGCTGCGGACATAATCTCCTTGATAAGTGACTTCAGTAAAGTGAAGAAGCAATAGAGACGACCCCATAAGATTACCTGCCGCTGCCTAGACGCGGCAAGCCGCGTTTCTACAGACTGAAAGAGTTCGCGAAATTAAGTGCCGATGGGATTTGCGCGACATGAAGCGTTGCGAGACTTTATAATGGCGCGCTGATGAACAAGGGTCTAAACCGAGTCAACCTATGAAGAAGAAAAAGCTAAGAACAAGTACCGGGAAAAGATCAGTAAGAAAATCGTCAAAGACAGAGATAAAGACAGAGACAAAGACAAAGCACAAGGCCGGCAAAAGCGCGCGTCCGGCGAACAAAGTCGCCCTCAAGGCCACCGTGGCACAAGGTAAGCCGAAGACGGCCGAACTGCGACACATACCATGGAGCTCCGTCGCGATAGAAGAACTAAATCCGTTGCTGGGCCGTCACTTTGTTGTCGGGCAGAACGTCATGCTCGCGCGCGTTCTTTTGAAGAAGGGATGCATTGTCCCTGAGCACAGCCATCACAATGAGCAAATCACTTACATCCTCGCAGGCGCGCTTAAGTTCGGAATCGACGGCAAAGAGATTGTTGTGAACGCGGGGGAAGTCTTGACCATTCCGCCCAACATGCCGCACTGGGCCGAGGCGCTGGCGGATACCGTCGATCTCGACATCTTTAATCCGCCGCGTGCCGACTGGATCAACAAAACGGATGCATACTTGCGTTAAGAACTTACGTTACAGAATAGGGACAGCAATGTGTGACCTCAATTGACTTGCAACGCCTCTGCGTACTCTGCGATTCTCTATCATTGACTCGTATGATGTAGTTATCCTTTCTGTACGGGCATGGTGATAGGGCGAAGTGTCGATCATTCAAAATACTGAAACCACCGCGAAACTCCGTTGCATTTCGTGCGGCGATCAACCTGATTCTGCCGGGCGCGATTTCCGTTGTACTGCCTGCGGCGACCTGCTGGAATTCTTTTTCCCAGAAGGCGCGCTTAGCGCATTAGCCGATCCGCCGACGCTGAAAGCTCTCTGGCTCGAGCGGCGCACATCGCGCGATGTGCTCGACCAGAGCGGAGTCTGGCGCTTCCGCGAACTTCTGCCGCACATTTCCACGGAACATGCCATTACGCTGCGCGAGGGGAATACTCCACTCTACGAGATGCCGCGCTGCGCACACTCCGCTGGCGTCGGCAGACTTTTAGCGAAGCATCAGGGCATGAACCCAACCGGCTCNNCAACCGCGTCGTTCAAAGATACCGGGATGACGTTCGCCGCGTCCTCCGCGCATCAGGACGGATTTCGCTGGGTGGCTTGCGCATCGACGGGCAATACTTCCGCTTCCATGGCCGCCTATGCTGCGCGCGGCAACATGCACAGTCTGGTGCTCATTCCAGATGGCAAAATTTCATGGGGCAAACTTTCGCAATCGCTCGACTATGGAGCGCTGACTTGCCAGCTACGCACTGACTTCGATGGATGCGTTCGCATTCTCAATGAGCTCGTCCGCCAGAAGCCGGTGTACTTGCTCAATTCGGTGAATCCATATCGCATCGAAGGCCAGAAAACGGCCGCCATCGAACTCATGGAGCAACTCGCGTGGGAGCCACCGGATCACATCGTCGTTCCTGGCGGAAATCTGGGAAACAGTTCCGCGATCGGCAAAGCGCTGCTCGAAATGTACGATCTCAAACTGATCCCACGCTTGCCCAAACTTTCTATCATTCAGGCGAGCGGTGCGAATCCCTTTTACCGAAGCGTCCGGGAATTTGGCGGGAAGAAGATTGAAGCGATGATCGCCGACACGCTCGCAACAGCGATACGCATCGGTAACCCGGCATCATGGAAAAAAGCGCTGAGGGTAATGCAGGCG
>PLBX01000032.1:0-285 GCA_003135495.1 Acidobacteriaceae bacterium
TACGAAATCGGAAGCCAGTATTTCCAAGAGACTCACCCGGAAAGCATATTCCGCGAATGCAGTCACTACTGCGAACTCATTTCCCAAGCGGAACAAATGCCGCGTGTCCTGGAGATCGCAATCCAAACCGCACTCGCCAAACGAGGCGTAGCAGTTGTTGTTCTCCCCGGTGATGTCGCCTTGCGTGAGGCATCTAGTTCCACGCCTCGTCTTAACTTCCCAGAGATTCACACAACGATTCGGCCTTCCGACGAAGAGATTGCCAGGACCGCCGGCATTCTCAAC
>PLBX01000032.1:410-5808 GCA_003135495.1 Acidobacteriaceae bacterium
CCTTATCAGCAGTTCTATCCAGAGAAGGCGACAATCATTCAAGTGGACATTCGCGGGGAACAGATCGGCCGCCGAACCAAGGTCGATTTAGGATTGGTCGGTGACGTGAAAACGACCCTGCGAGCCCTTCTGCCCAATCTCACGGAAAAGACGGATGACGGGCACCTTTCCGCCTCGATTCAGCACTACCAGAAAGCCCGCACGGCACTGGACGACCTTGCAGTCGGCGAAACCGGCCAGAAATCTATTCATCCGCAGTACGTCGCAAAGGTAATCAACGAACTCGCGGGGAAGGACGCGATCTTCACCTGCGACGTGGGCACGCCCACGATTTGGGCGGCGCGCTATCTTACGATGAACGGTGAACGTCGGTTGTTGGGGTCATTTTCCCACGGGTCAATGGCCAGCGCGCGCCGGCCGCTTTCATTTCGAGTTCCACGAAGGCCAGAGCACTGTTGTTAAAGACGATCAGCTTCACCGGCAAGTCAAGCTGCCGGAGCGACAGCAAGTCACCCATGAGCATCGCGAGTCCGCCGTCTCCAGACAAGGTGATGACCTGGCGATCGTGGGTAAACAAGTTGTGCTCCAATCGCCTGCGGCAGCGAATCCCACTCTCTCCGCCACGCAGTCTGAGAACAGCAAGGCGAAGCTCGGATCGTATGACACCGCCGTAAAGCGTGCAATGGTGGTGACGGAACTCACACGCCATCATTTGCTCGACCGTTTTATTGCGGAGCACTGGCCGCACGGCGCTACGCCCGAAGGACAGAAGAAGCTTGCATGGCTCAACAAGATTTACGAGCGGTACCAAATCTATCGGCATTGCGACAGGGGAGACTGCAACTGAAAACGACGAGTCTCCACAAGGAACTCCTTTCGCTTACGAAGAACATTTGCGTGATTATCTAGCGCAGCATTTGGAATTGCTGGAAAAGGAGCTGAAGCCTTGGCGTGTTGGAGAGGAAGATACTGTCGAGTTTCCCGTTGGCGGTCGCCGTGTTGACATTCTGGCAAAAGACAAAGCGGGACTGCCTGTCGTAGTCGAGTTGAAGGTTAGTCGCGGGCACGAGCGCACAATCGGGCAGGCACTTTACTACAGAGCGAAAATCAAGGAGATGTCCAAAGTCGAGAGGGTGCGGATTTTCATCGTTGCTCTGGAGTTGAGCCCCGAACTTCGGGCAGCCGCAAAAGAACTACCCGACGTGTTGCTGTTCGAATACAGCCTCTCGATGACTGTGCGATCAGTGTGAGTGGCTCGATTCGAGGAAAGGTAAGTTAGTTCCTGGCGGACTCTTTGACCGATGCCAAAGCCGTGTTGAGAAATTTCATTCCTTTGACCTCGCGAAAGGACGCCGTATCCCTACATCATATTCTGATTACCAAAAATAGAAGGGAAAAGTTAGCCTATTTCGTTTTATAGAGTATGGTGGAGCAGTTGCGACGGATAATCCGATTACTCAAACGTGCCATGCGAATCCAACGGCGCTTGACCCTTGAGGAGTTTTATCTGCTGCTCCAATTGTCGGAAGCAATCCTTGATCACGGGCGAATGCTGCAGTCGTACTATGCACGCCCACTGGAGTATGTGATGGTGGAGATTGCAGAATTGGCTTTCCGTTTGAGGGAAACGCCCCAGACCATTGAAGACGCGCTCCTGCTGCTAAAAGACATGGGCTGTGCTGATCCCTATGATCGGCACGGACGCTGGATATTGCATCCGGGGGAGACTTGTGACGGCCACGAGAAGGGTGAAGCTGCTTGAGCGCGATTGGAAGTGATTGCAATGGTTTGAAATATTCGTATCAATCACGACTAACACCATTATGGTGGCTGCAGCGCACAACGACACCCGGCTGATTTTGCACCATCGCGCAAAAATCAATATTTTTTTCTGAGACGAACTCTGTTGCTGGTCATCGGGTTTAGCCATTGCGGTATGCCTCAAGCCATTCGGACAAAAATCAAAGTAGCATAATCGCATGGCGAACACAAAGCGAAACTTCTAACTTGCTACGATGGACGAAGGTCGTAAACGGGTGATTGGCAGCGTGGCTGCAATATTGGCCAGCCTACACATTCAAAGTGCGGATGATTTATTCGGTACACCGCAGGGCTCGCCGCGCACGGATAAGCTGATCTCGGCGTCGGTGCAATGGGCTGTCCAGATTATGAAGAAGATTGATACTGTGCTGGCGAAAGATTAACGTACGTCCTGGCGCTGATTGACCGAAATGCCGCTGCTATGGCCCATTCGTGCGATTCCTTCTGTTGCTAGACCCTGTTATAAAGTGGTTCTCGCCGAACCCCGTAGTTCAATGGAGAATCAAAATGCCGACGCCCAGCCCGCAGGAGGCCAGAAATGTCGGTCCCTTGGAAACTCGAACCATAGCCCGCCCCTCATTCACCGTTAGCGTTTCGCTCGCAATGATGTCCCTAATGCTGGCGGGAACAATCTATGTTTTTGTGACCTATCTGCATTAGGCCTCTAGAGAAAGAACCTTACCCCATCGGTGGCGTTGGCAACCGGTAAGCATTTTTTTATTCTTCTACCGCGTGGATGGTTGGTAGCCAGCCAATCAGTGGGCGGGACGTACCTTGAGGAAGGGGTCCCGCCGCACGCGCCTTCACAGTAATTAAATCGAGAACGGCAATGACGCCGGAAGAAAAGAAAACTTTGACTGAGATGTGCGAGCGTATTCAAGAAGAACAGGAACCTATTGAGTTCCAGCGTTTAGTGGTGGAGATGCTGGATTTGCTCGAACAGGTCGCCCCTAAAAGGAAGGCTGTCTCTAGAGCGAACTAAAACACCTTTATGGATAGGGACCGGGTGCTGTCCTTCAGCAGCGACCAAAAATCTTTAGCCGAACGGGAAGTGGCGCTCTGCAACAATGGATTCTTCGTGGTCTCCGTAGCGAGCGAGGCGCAGGCGCGGTTTGAAATTGTGATGGGTCTGTGCGGAGCGTTCTTGATCTGCCATCGAATCGACCCTCTGGTTACGCAGGAACTAGCAACTCTATTCAAGCAAAATTGTCCTCATGTCTTATAGTTTTCATCATGGATAGAACGCCGCTTCAGTTAGTCCAGACAATTTTCTTGCCGAATGTCAAAGTCCGCTCAGGAAGCCGGCCTACCGCGATTAGTAATGGGAAGTCTCCTGTCCTTGTGTCGTCGGAATTTGGTAGTCGCATGCGAAGAATATAAGCAAGAATGCGAAAGAAATCGCCCCGACCACTGGTTTCTTGCCGGGCATTTCCGGAGAATGGTTCGATCTCTGACTGCCCGACGGGCACGCAGTCTTTTGCTTTGGCATGGAGACGCTGATCTTCTCCGCGAGAGTTTGGAAGCCGTCCAACAGACCGCTGCTGTGATTCTCGGGGGCATTACCCCATAAGCGCTAACTTAAGGATTGTGGGGGGGTGCGCGGAGCGGCTTTGGTCAGAATCGCTGGCTTTTGTCTGATGTAAAGAAACATCCCGATAAGCATGCCAACGGCAATGGCTATGGGGAGGTCGGTGACGATCGTCAAAAGAGAGGTTGCGACCCACGCGGCTGCTTCAATGCGCGGAACCTGTATCAACCGGAGTACTTCCTTCCAATTCGTCATGCTGAAGACGCTTGGCAGAATCAGCACCGATATCACCGGCATCGGAATGAACCGAAAGAGAGGGGCCATAAGAAGCAGAAACACAACGAGGAAGACCGCTTGCAGGATGCCTGCAATGGGAGTTTGCGCTCCGAGGCGCGCGTTGTCGAACGTGTGGGAGGAGACTCCAGAAGTAGGTAGCCCCCCGGCGAAAGCACAAGCTACATTTACGCCCCCTTGCACAAAGAGCTCACCATTTGAATTAAAGCGTTCGCCAGTGAGTTTGGCTGCGAGTCCCATAGCCTGGTATGACTCAGTGGCGACAAGAACTGCTATCGCGAACCCCTGGGCAAGAATGCTGCCGAGCAGATCGAGCCTGAAGGCTCCAGCCAGATGCATGCGGAATGACATTAAGTCTGATCCGAAGAGCGATTCGATAGTGTGCACGGGGAAATGTCCGAACTTCACCAACAAAGCACCAGTGGTAATCGCGACAAGGCCGGTTGGAATGTATCTGGCCCTTCGGCAGGCCGTTATCAGGATCAGGGTGGAAAAGACCAAGATGATTGCGTGCGGCTCGATCTGCCCCGGATATCGTATAAGCGTTAGCGCTGCCCGGGGAACTGGATCGGCGACGATTTGCGAACCGATGCCAAGAAGCGCGGGGACTTGCTGGCTAACGACAAGGACTGCGATGCCCGTCGAGAAACCGACGACGACAGGACGCGGAAGCATTCGGATGCCTGCTCCAAGGCCGATGGCCCCAAAAAACACCAAGAGAACACCCGCTGACAATGTGGATAGAGACAGAGCGAGGATTCCTTCCCGAGCAACGATGCTCGACGCAACAGCGACGAAGACAACGTTCGGCGCGGTGACGCGAATCTTGGAATCACCAAACACTGAGGCTAGAAGCCCAGCGATGGCCGCGCACAAAACTCCGTAAATCGGAGGTACTCCGGTAGCAACTGCGATGGCGATGGCGAGAGGAAAGGTCTGCAAGGTGAGCACCAGGGCCGCGAACGCGTCTGAGCGGAAGCGAAAACGGTCGTAGTAGCTAAGGCAGACCACCGACTTGGGCAGCCATGTCATATTTCGAACCGCTCAGTTTGGGTGTCCTGAGCACCTCAGGTTCCCCCGCTTCGCTCACCTCGAGACTCTGTGAACCCCTTAACCAGGCCAAAGGTCCGATATTGCGTGTCAACCCGCGCGGTTGTCGTGGAGTCGTTCAGCCAAACGTCCGATCGCAAGGAGGATTCCATGCAGAAGAGCTTGTGGCCGGGGTGGACATCCCGGAATATAAACATCCACCGGAAGTACCTTGTCGACGCTCCCCAAAGACGCATAGTTCACGCCGAAGATGCCGCCACTGATGCCGCAAGCTCCTACCGCGACGACTACCTTGGGTTCCGCCATCGCCCGATGCGTCTTCAACAGCGCAAGTTCCATGTTCCGCGTGACGGGACCGGTGACCAGAAGCATGTCGGCATGACGAGGAGACGCAACGAATTGGATTCCGAAGCGTTCGATGTCGTGGACCGGATTGTTCAGAGCGACAATCTCCAGTTCGCATCCGTTGCATGACCCCGCATCCACCTCACGGATGGCGAGAGATCGTCCCAGGATTTTCTGGATGGTCTCGCGCGCTTTCTTCCCAAGGCTCTCGACGTCCGTTTCGACATTCACCGACTTACGGTCAACTTTACGCAACCCGCGATGCGTGCGGTCGGCATTCAGTGTGTATTCCGCGGTAAGAACCAGGTTACGGCGGTCCGACGTCGCCAGTTCAAATTCCTGGGTGATGCGCACCGCCTG
>PLBX01000559.1 GCA_003135495.1 Acidobacteriaceae bacterium
CAGGCGATTTCACTAATTGACGGTAGTTAGTGAAATCGCGATGTTACGTCAACTGAGCGGTCGAGCAGTGGTCACAACCTAGTTCCCCAACCGTCGAAACGCCCATCGAACATCGCAGCAGTCTCGACCAGATCAGAAGTGAATCCAACGCTGACGGTGCGATTCACAGACTGAGTAATCGCCACTTCCACGTTCCAGCGGTCCTGCTCCGTCGGGTTGACCGTAAGTTTTACGAAGCCTTTCGCTTGTAGAGCCATCGCAAGCTGGTCTGCCGAGTTCTGAGATGGTGCCCAGAAATGGCACTCGATGACGCGGGGTTCATCTAAGCTGGCTCTCCCTAGAGAGGTGTTCACGGCGTGATCGTATTATCCTGACCGCTTATCGTCAGCTTCTTCGAGTCAGACCCAAGTAGAAGATTATTACTAAATTGAGAGCGGCAAAGACTGGACAGTTGCTCGGGCACGGCACCATTGCGATAGATATTGTTACTAATCGTGCTGTTAGTAGTTCCGCAAGCATCGGTCTTTACAACTCCGGGCGCCACAGAGTCCCAGAACTCTTGACTCGTTGCAGGCGAGGGCTCGAATCCCATTCTCGCCTTTAGTCCGCTGAAAATGGAGTCAGCCCAAGCAGCGTACTGTTCGGGTTCGAAGCCGTGGTCCCTTCTTCGCTGTATCACATAACTCATTGCAATACTCACCGAATAAGTCGTGGTTCCTTGTATAGCTTGAGTTGAGAAACCTGCGGGCAATTGGTTATTCATGGCTGGACCCGGCTGAACGTCAAAGTCCAGCAGAAAATATCCAGATTTTTCCAGCCGAACCGTGCAAGTTAGAACTTGTCCCTTTTCTGGATTCGAGTGTTCTTGGAATGACAAGCGAGTTCCTAGGGGCACGGAGAGAGATTTACCCTTCCACAGCATTTCGTCCGCAGGTTTCACAAACTCATTGTGCGAAAGGATCTTCAGGAGTTCCGCTGTCGGATATACTGTGGCATCGGGCGGTTCAATCGGCGGCCTATTTATCGGCGTCACCCCGCCACCCGCCGTCCACCGGATTCCGGCAACAACACCTCTTTCCAAAAAGTAGACAGTTCGAAAAACATCAAACTGGATTAAACGGGTAACAAAAGTAAACTGCGCGTCCACAGACTCGAATTTTCGATCCTTGTAGTCCGCCCAACCTTGAGGCTGATTGTCGGGACGATTCGCCAAATCAAGCAGGCTATCGTAATACTCCTGATGCGAATCGCTAAGGTTTAAGTTCATCGGGATCGGGGAGTTCTTCCACTCACCGTGAAAGGGAACTAGAGTGGAAAAACTCTCTGTCTTTTTGATTGCAGGTTGAGATGCATGGCGTATGGAGTTGTTCGCAATCGCTTCCAACGAAACCCGCAAGGGAATTTTGGACACCGATACCCATTTCTGATATGTCCTGTACCCAACCTTTTCAAATCGGATTTGAACGGCATGGCCTTCTTCGACTCCCTGAGCTAACTCAACAACAAATTCACCTTCGCTATCAGTGGTTGTATCAGCCTTTGCCTTGTCTCCAATGATCGTTACCCGAGCGCCGCCCAAGGGGCGGGATTTGTTGTCGGTAACGAAGCCAGATATGGTGGGACTCTTGCATTGGGCGGGCAGACTTAAGAGCACAACTGTGAGGACGAATAATAGGGCTTCCGTTGAGCACTTCATTGTTTGCGCAGAAGCAGGACGAGATTATCCGCCGGAGGCTCGACGCTGGTATCAATTGGTTGAAACCCACTCTTGGTGACGTGGATCCGAAGTCGTCCCGCTACACCCGACGGTAGTTCAATTTTGAAATTTCCTGAGTCTTCCGTCACATACTGCTCTGTCGTCCCGGCAAAAACTATCAAGGCCTGCCCAATGCCCTGATTTGTGTCCCGATCCACAACAATTCCAGAAATGCTCATCTTCTGGCTTTGGGTCTCAGGTCGGTCCAATCCCGCCCACTTACGGAATTCCGGCACTACGAGCCATGCAGCCAATGCTGCGACGAGGGCGACGACCAAAGTTAGGGCCGCAATCCGTTCGCCACTAATCGACGCCATTTGGGCATAGAGTAGCACGACATGAATCAGTTTTTTCGAAAATGACAGTCCAACCCAGCAACCAACTATCTTGTCTTGGTTCGAGAGCGCTTCCGACTACGCTTGAGAGAATCGTGCGGACCAAAATTGGACGTGAGTCCCTCCGGCAATCCGTTCAGGGCTTCGTAGGCCGTCCATCCCTAGATTACGGGACGCCGCGTCCAGCGTGTTCGATTAATTGTTGGGAGATTGGTCGGCCCTAGAAGACGATTTTCGAACTTTCCTGCTGAATTCCGAAATTTGTGAACCAGCCGTTTCAGCAGCTTGAGATGGAGTCGAGACGAATGGGTACACTCTAGTAGACGATTTTTGAACTTTTTCTGACATCAGCGATGAAACCAAAGCCGGCCCGGTCGTTCGTGTCGCGATGCCGGGCCGCCGCGCATTGTGGGCACTGCGAGAGATTGAAACGCAGGGCCTTACTTTTGTGATCCCGCTAAGCTGCGGCACGCACTCGTACGAATCGAGACCGCGATTAGATCGAAAAGAGCCCGCTGTGACAGTGGACGATGCACGTGGGGCAGCGTGGCGCTGCTCATTTCCGTGGTCTCGTCGAATCTAAGCAGCGAAAAGGGCCCTCACTCTATCAAGTGTCGGTGGNNGTGGCAGGCTGCCCAGCACAGTTTCCAGCCAGTGAAAGAGTTGATTCCAGTGTGTTTTCGAAATTACCGCTGATATGCCATTTGCTTGAGCCGCTTTCTCAAGCTGCGAACTTGTGTCAATGGTGAAGAGCGCCATCGGCAATTTGGGCATCAGTTGCCTTAGCCTGCGCCCGGCTGCCAGGCCATCCATTTCCGGCATTGTGAGATCCAGGACCACAGCGTCGGGAGCCAACTGTTGAGATTTGCGAACCGCTTCCGCGCCGTCTACGGCTTCGCATACTTCCCAGCCAGGATGCCGCTCGATCATGAGGCGCAAGTGTTCGCGCAAGAAAGAACTATCGTCTGCGATAAGAATATGCTTTGTCATGACGTGAGGCTTTGCCTCCGTCGCTCGTCGAGTCAGCCGACGACCATTTAGAGCGCAGATCAGTCGACTAACCAGTTGTGCGCGTTTACTTGCGAACATTGCAGTCGCAAGTAATGCTGGAGTGCGGGAATGGTCACTCGATCTTATCCGACCACTCGTGCTGTATAAATTGTGAAAGCACCATCAACAAGTTGACTCTAAGGGACTATCCGGAAAGCTTTAAATAGAGTTTCCACGCGCTGAGCGAAGAACTAAAATGTGAACTCTTCCCAGCTCTCATCGAGATTTTACTAATAATCTTGTCAGATTATGAAAGAAAGAGAATACTTTTCGGACTCTACTATATGGCAATTACACGACGGCAATTCGCCTACGGAGTGCTAGCGAATCTGTGTTCGAGTGATCCACTCAAAAGTGCCTCAGACATTCTCGAGAAGTCTACTTCGCAAGGGTGGTTTAGTTCCCCGGACATTACCGCGGCCGTGCTAGATGTATGTCACGGAACCAAGCGGTTCACGAAAGCATACGGCACAGCGGGCACTCCCGACCGCGTGTTCCTCATCGCGTCTATTAGTAAGCCTATCGTCGCAACAGGCGCTATGGTGCTGAAGGATCGTGGCGGTTTCTCGCTCCAGGATCGAGTCACAAGGTTTCTGCCCGAATTTCATGGCGACGGACGTGAAGAAGTCACTGTTCAAAATCTTCTTGCCCACACGGCGGGATTGCCCGACTCCATCCCCCAACTGAAGCAACTGCTTGAGCGTGAAGCAGCGTTAAATGAGTTTTTCGCTGCGAGTTGCAGGGTGCCATTGCTCTTTAAGCCGGGAACAGCATTCTCGTATTCGAATCTGGGCGTTCTTTTGTTGAAAGAAATAATTGAACGTTTGACGGGCGAGCCCTTGAAACAGTTCCTCAAGGCAAACGTATTCGATGTTCTGGCGATGAACTCTACGTCGCTGGGCTTAGGGAGACGTAGCGTCGAATCCACCGCACAAAACCAACCGAGGACAGAGCGCCTGAATCCGAACACTTTTTACCATCGCGATCTTGGAGAACCCTGGGGGGGCATTCACTCGACAGCAGCCGACCTTACTCGACTGCTCCAATACTTCTTAAATCCTTCGAATCTTCCGATCAAAAGCGATACCGCTCGAGAGATGTTGCGAAACCATTCCAATGGATTGACTCAGCCTTGGGGTATCGGTTGGATGCTCGCATACAGCCATGACGCCTACTATCGAGTCCGACCAACCTTCGCACGATACGGTTTGTCGGCTTTACTCTTAAATCCAGAATTAGGGTCCGCCTTTGGTTCGAACTGCTCCGCGAGAACGTTCGGGCACTATGGCGTTAGTGGCACGATTGCTTGGGCTGACCCACAGCGAGACATTTCGATGGTACTTCTGACCACACGGTTCGTTCGATATTCACGAGATGGCGTCCTCGGTCCAGTTTCGGATTTGGTCTCGCGAATGTGAACATCCAAGCCTCGAAAAGGGAATAATTTATATTGATATGACTGGAAGGAAAATATATATCCAAGGAAGATCAAATCTTCTGAAGTAACAACCTTCTGGCCGGAACCTATGCGGTTTGCGCTCCTCGGCATATAGCTGATCGTAGATGCAAATTCTCTATTAGCAACTGCAAAGTGATAGCCAGCTGCTCGGGGTCGTTCGTGGACATGAGAAGCCCGCTCAAGCTATGTTTAATCATTTGAGTAACTCCGCCAACNNCCGATATTTTCAGATCACGCTTACCGGGGGACCATGTCATCAAACGCCGTTTCCAATCGTCTTGTCATGAATTGTGGGCTGAAATTCTTTACATAAGTATTCTGCGCTGCATGGCCAATAGCTGCTCGCAGGCTTGGGTCGTTCATAAGCAGCACTAGGATGGCGGCCAACCGTTCAGGATCATTTGGGGGTACCAGAAACCCGTTCACCCGGTCCTTTACCACTTCCGGGACTCCACCAACCGCTGTAATCACTGAAGGTTTGCCTAGCGACATAGCCTCCAGAAGCGCATTCGGAAGGGAATCGAGATGAGAAGCGTGGGCGTGAATGTCAATGATGCTCCAGACATCGCCGATGGGTCCGGGATAACCTACGATCCGTACATGGTCTGCGATTCCGAGGGAAACCGCCTTCCGAAACAACGAATCGCGGTAGCCTTTCTCTCCGCGTTCATAACCAACCATGAGAAAGAAGCATTCCGGATGTTGTTCAAGCACTAGCTTGGCTGCATCGAGTAATACGAAATGCCCTTTGTACGAAAGCAAACTACTGACTTGACCGATAATCGTAAGAGGCCGATCTGGAATGTTGAAAAAATTGACTATTTCCCGTCTGCTCAGGACTGGGTGGGGTGGCGAAGTTCCATTTGGTATAACGAGCATCAGAGGATGACGTAGAAGCCATTTGCTAATTAGCGATGCTTGCGATTCGGAGTCAGTGATTAGCCGGGTAGCAGTCCCAAGATTGAACTGCCCCGACAGCCATAGCTTGAAGGATCGCATCAAATTGAGCTGGTAGAGTGTCACCGCAAAAGGAATACCTGTATAAAAAGCTGCTACCGCGCAGATTGGATTCGCCGGCGATAAATGTACGTCGAGCACATCGACTTTCTCCCGCTCAATGAGTGCTGCAAGTTTGAGAATCTTTCCCAACGCAGAGAACAGTCGTCTCCCAGAAGTCTTGCCGTGTTGTTCGGCAGGTCCTGCAGCAACTTGTCCCATATCGATCAGACGTATGCCCGACTGCCGATACCGATCTCTCATGGAGCCGTACTTCACTCCCATTGCTCGATCCTCCTTCATGAGGGTGAGAACCGTGTGGTCGAAGCGAGTTTTGTCCAGTGACTTTCCGAAAGCGTGCAGGCGATATTCATCCCCGCCGAAGAATAGATCATCGATGACCGAGAGAATGTGAATTCTGCGACTCGACATATGCTTTGAGGTATGCAATTGTTCTCAAGCTACCGTGAGTACGTGACGATTCCGCGACTAAATCGGTGACGGACACCCACGAGATCCGGTCGCGTCTCCAGGGCTGCGCCCTTTTTCGGCCATGTGCCTCTTCCGCAACAAAAATATGGTGACGTGTTCGCTGCTTCTTTCGGACGTCGAGCTCGTCAAAAGAAGCAAGAACATGGGGTTTCCCGGTCCACCGCATACCGATTTTGTTGCTGAGACGATATGCAGTTGTTAGAGGAGTGTCGTCCTGCCGAAGTACAGCCTCCGTCGGAAGCCAGGCGTTTTTAGAAGCATTGCCGGATGGAGACTGTACGAAGGCAACTCTGCGACCACGAAAAACACATAGGGTAACGGTCTCTTCCGTCGCGGGCTGACGCCACAATTCGAAACCCTCGAAGTTATTCATGATCAACTTCTCCGCTTTATGGATCAAGGAGGAATCGTTTACATCAATCCAAGGCGAGCTGTGAGAAAAAGCTGAAACTTTTAGTTTTGCGTGCAACAGAAGGTTGACAAGTTCCGGAGCGCCCACCGGTTTACGGGACGGAATATTCAATCGGGCACTTCTGCTGAGCACGTAGGCGCCGCTACACAATGAAACCGGAATGACGGGTTTTTCCACATATTGTACAATCGCCCCGTTCTTGACCGAAACTTGGCCGAACGGTACCTCGAAGTGCTCGATATGTGTCGCTATAGTGAGTGCTGATTTAGTGGCGCGATGGTGCTCGACAAGAGCGGAGAGATCGAGCGAGGTGAGGTTGTCTACGTTGACGACCAGAAGATCGTCAGACGCTGTCTCAATCGCCTTTGCCGCGCCAATAGTTCCAAGTGGGGTCTCCTCAATAAATAGCTTCAATTGGGCTCCACTGGCATGCGCGATTTTGTGGGCCCGCCCTTGCGCAAATGCCAAGAGAGACCTTTCACCGGAGCCGATCGCCAGAAATATTTCCCTGACATTGTGGGAAAGGAGCGTCAGTAGGTTGCGTTCCAGCATCGATACGCCGAGAACTTTAACCAGGGCTTTGTGGGTTCGACCGAGACTGGCGCGCATCCTAGATGAGCGTCCCCCGGCCATGATGATCGCTGTAGTCATTTACCATTGATGGCTGCGCGTTGCACGTGAAACTCATTACGGCATCCAGAAAATCCAGTCTCGTTCTAGCTCTCTCAGTCCGGCGCGACTGCATGTGTGATAGTTGACGCGGACGGACGTAAGACGGTGAGCCCAGAAAATTCGCTATCGAGAAAGCGGAGCGCCGTCCGAAAAGCCGACATGGGCAACGCCTGCTTTTCGTCGATGAAAACGGATTTTCCAATGCCAGTCGGCACGACAAGGTTTAAGTGTCCGCCCCGGTGAGCTTCCATCTCTCTGAGAGCTTTGTCGCAAACTTCATCGGTCAAAATTGGGGAACTTATTGGCAAACCAGCAGTCCGAAGTGACCGCAGAATTCGGTTTCGATCTTCGACCGAAAGCAAACCCAATTCATATGCAACTGCACTACTCAGGGCAATGTACACCGCAACAGCGACTCCATGACTAACTCGAAAGCCCGACATTGACTCTACAAGAGGGCTAAAAGTGTGGCCAAAGTCAAGAATTCGCTGATAGGTCCTGTCTTCGTAAAGGTTTTTCTCCAACTCCTCCAGCAAACGCAACGAAGAGCGCCAGACAAGCTTTGTCAACTTGTTAATGTCGGCGGTGGATGGGGATTTTAATAGTTCATTGGAAAACTGTTCCAGAACCTCGAATAGGAACGGATCCATAGCGACGCCAACTTTGATTGCCTCGGCCAATCCGTCCGAGATTAACTCTCTCGGCAACGTTTGCATAAACGACGGATCGAGCAGAACATGCTCTGGGGGAAAGAAAACGCCTATGGCACTCTTTTTGTTGGGTAGGTTAATGGCACCCTTGACCCCGATTCCTGCATCAATCAGTCCGATGAGGGTTGTTGGAATCCTCAAGTAGCTTAATCCTCTCCGCGTGAGAGACGCGGCCATCGTGACCAGATCCGTGCAAACTCCACCCCCAAGACCGATCAGCAATGACCTACGATCCAACCCGACTTCAAAACATTTCTGGCAGAGTCTTTCGACTTCCGCGAAACTCTTGGATTTTTCGTTGCACTCCAGAACCACAGTGCTGAGATCTACACCGGATTCGATTAGGCTGCCGGCGATCTGCCTTGCGTAGAGCCGAGCAACGGTTGGAGTCGTAACGAGCAAAGACTTGCGCCCGTCTATGACACTGACAAGTTCGGCAACCTTACCAACCGAAAGTCCCGGTGCAAGACTGACGGAATACGATCCTTCACGATTTGCCGACACCAATTTGTGGAAGGCGTTCATTTGTCACCAAGAAGTGTCTAAAATGGAGTATTGGGGTGGGAGGAACTGCCCAAACACAGCGGTAGTCACCATAACACGCATCTTATGGGTGCGTCTACGAGTAACAAGGGCAAGTGTGCATTTATTTGCGCACCTCACTAACTAACTCCATAAAACCAACGCCGACAGTAGGCCAACATATCCTGGCAACTAAGGAGAAGCGGATATTGGGGGGCGAACCCTGTTTTCAGCAGTCGTCGCGAATCTGCTACATGCCGGCAAACCCGATCAATCCGAGCGGTGTCAATATCGATCCGGACGCACTGCTTTAAGCCTGCGCAGTCGAGGAACATTTCTAAAAGGTCGCCCACACTGATCTCCGATCCGCTACCAACATTGCAGATACCTTGATAGTTCGATCTGAGAAGAGCCGCTAGGCCCCCGGACACGTCGCGGACATCGAGGAAGTCACGCGTGCTTGCGAGCGAACCGATTCGAAGGATTGGTTCCGATTTATGGACCGCGATTGCCGCTAACTGATTTGCAATGCGGCCGGCCAAGTGGAGATGATCTTGCCCCGGACCACATATGTTAAAAATGCGGGCGATCGTCGTGGGAACGCCGGAACGAATTGCGAACTGCCGCACCAAGTCTTCAGAGGCGAGTTTGCTGCGCGAGTACAAGTCTAAAGGCTGAACGACAGCAGTTTCTTCGATTGGTAATTTTTGTTGATTGCCGTAAACGCCGCCGCTCGAAGCGAATAGAAACATTTCTACATCCGATTGCGGTATCGAGTTAAGTAGAGAAGCTGTTACTTGAACGTTGCTTTGGAAAATGTTTTCGTCTGGGACACCTCTTAATGTCGCCGCAAGATGAATAACTTTCGTAGGATGAAAGTCTCGCATCGCATAGGTGAAATCCTGAGATGTTAGGTCCGCCGAAACGTAACGGTATCGAGGCCCGAACGCATGTTGTAAGTACCCGGGCAGAGCTGCAGGTACTCGTTCTTTCCCGACGTCTACGGAGTAACTGAAAAAGGATTCTTGATGAGTAGATCGCCCGACTCCGAGCACGGTAGATCGCGGGAATTGAGAAAGTAGATGGGATACGAGATGGCGTCCAACAAATCCTTGGGCACCTGTTACGAGGTATCGCTGAGTCATGGCTCGCCCGATTTAGCCGAAAGTGTGAGACCTAACCCCCGCAGGAGGTCGGTTTCTGGAATCCATCCGAGAGCATCACGCGCCGCTGTAATATCGGCAACCAGCTCAAAGATTTCCGAATTTCCTGGGCGTGAGTCTGTTCGATCTTCCACGATCGGAATATCGATACCCATTGCCTCGGCCACCAATCTCGCAAAATCAGCCACGCTGGTGCCTTTTCCTGAGCCGATATTAAAGACTCGCAGTCCTGCCCCCCCAAGGCAGCAGGCACCTAATACCGCAGTTGCAAGATCGTTGACGTAACAATAATCCCTAATGGGTCGGAAGTCTCGAACCCGAATGCGGCCACTTTTGCTTGTGGCCACAACTCTGGAGAGCAAAGAGTCGGAATGGGCATGCGGTCCATAGATCGAGAAAGGCCTGAGTATCACGGCTTGGAGACCGAAGCCTTCGACGTGAGCCTCGACTAACTTCTCTGCTCCAATTTTGGAGGCTGCGTATGGTGATCGAGCCTGCAATCCGTGAGTTTCAGCAACAGGGTTCGCCTGGGGCCGTCCGTACACCTCGGCCGAAGATATATAAACAAAACGGCGGACCTTCGCCCTTCGGCAAGCACCTAACAGCGTGGCTGTCCCTTGCACATGGACGCGAACGTAATCTTCGGCCATTTCGAAGGAGCGTTGCACGGAGGGGGGGCCGGCAGCGTGAATTATCACATCGAGCCCGGAAACCCAGGATTCAACGCGTTTTGTATCTGCAAGGTCGAAGCTAAAGTACTCTCCACCACCGGCAAAAGGCGGCGCTGTTTCGGTCGGGCCGCAATGGACGCGCGGGGCGATACCCGATTGCTGGAGAGACGTCAAGATCGCCGATCCGATGAACCCGTTTGCGCCAATCAAGCCAACCCTGTGGTTCTCAAAATCAATTAACATTTGTGGGCTTAGCGACGACGAGCACTGTTTGGGGACCTATGTGCGGCAGCAGGGCGCCTGCTCGATACCGCAGGAAATGGATAGAGGACTGCTTCACTCGCGTGGCATGATCCGCGCCGTTACGCGAGATCATCTGCAGGGCGGGAGTAAGCAAACGCTTGTTCAATACCCCTATGATTTTCCCCCCTATTACCTCGGGGGCAAGCCCGAAGTACCGAATGCAGACTATATCTAGACCAGCCTTGAGCATCAAATTCTTGAAGGCCTGGTCTGAGTAGAGCCATAGATGTTGGCCGAGTCCGATTCGTCCCACAAGGCTGTACCAATAACGTGGAATGCCTCCCAATAGCCCCAGCTCAAAACATAGAACCCCGGTAGGGCTGAGCAGTTGGCACATCGCGGACAAAGACTGGACTGGGTCTGGAAAATGGGCTAACAAGTCGCAGTGATAGACAACGTCGAAGCTGTGTTTGGACAGGGAGTTATGTTCGACAAATTCGCGCGCGACAGAGATACCGAATTGCCGCAGTTGTTCGCTGAATGCTGGATTAGGTTCCAGCCCAGTTACTTCATAGCCGCGGGAGCGTGCGGCGGCAAGGAAGTAGCCCGCCCCGCAGCCGACCTCGACTAATCGCCCACCGGGACAGTTTCGTGCGACCCATGCGGCCTTGAATTCGGCGGGCAACGAGTAGAAGTGGTTTGGATGAAACTCTTTCGTCAGATCGGTGGGTTCATGGATTATGGCTTGGTTGGTGTAAACCATCCCGCATCGGCAAAGCAAACCTTCGAGGCCGTCCTCTTCCCAGATCACCCGGTCGGAAGTCTGAGCACAAAGGAAACATTGAGACCGTGCCACAGTTTGCGATGCCGATCCTATTGTCATCTCGCACCCAGCTCGGGGTCTTTACTATAGCGCCAGAATGCGTGGACGCCAAGATCAAGATTTGGGATCAAGATTTGGGTACAACACGCATTCCCTTCTGCAAGGAACTGGCGCGGCGGAATTCTCCGAGCATCCGCTACAATAATCGCTTTCCGAGCCCCTACCATCTCTATGGACCTCGCATACGACGATCAAGGCAACCGCACCAGGCTTTCGTGGCTAGCTGCAAAGGGAGTGAAAGTATGGGGGCCGGAGCGCGTGTATGTATCTGACGAAGTGCAGTTAAACCGGATTGTGCCGGGCGCGGTTCTCATGAACGCCAACATCTCGGGTGCAACAACCTTCATCGGTGCTGGAGCACAAATCGGAACATCTGGATTAGCGCGTATTCACGAGGTGCAAGTTGGGAGATCTGTAGTTCTTGGCGCCGGAAGCTACCAACACTGCGTTTTGCTGAATGGGGCAAGCGTCCGAGGCTTTGCCGAGTTCCGCCAGGGAACCGTCCTCGAGGAAACGGCGGAAGCCGGTCATAATGTGGGTTTCAAAAATACCGTCCTTACAGTGGGTGCGGTCGCGGGGTCTTCTGTTAATTTCTGCGATGTGCTGCTTTCCGGGGGAAGCTCCCGCAACGACCACAGCGAGATCGGATCTGGCGTCGTTCACTTCAATTTCGATCCGCGCGGCGATAAGTTTGGTAGCTTGATGGGCGATGCTGCAGGTTGCCTGCTTCGTTCCCCCCGAATTTTTATCGGGGGTAACTCAGGTATTGTGGCGCCCGTACATTTGGATTTTGGCGCAGTGGTCGCCGCGGGTTCAACCCTCCGTCACGATGTGTCCCAAAACCAATTGTCCGGGGGAGACCCTGTCGCACAGAGTTCTGAATACAGTACCGATCGATACTATGATCTAAGCAGAAAGTTTTCTGCAACTGCAAAACTTGTTGGGAACTTGCACGCCCTCCGCGCTTGGTATCGATATGTACGGCGAGAGGGCGCTGATTCCGACACTGGATTGCTTTACGTGTCGGCGGAGCAAGAAATTGATCGTCACCTAAAACATCGCACGAGTGAATTGGCCAAAGTTGTGCAAAAGCTGGAAACGTCGCTGTCAAGTCCCCGACGTAGCGAGCGAGATAAGGCATTCGATGAGCAACATCGAACATTGCTCGAAAAACGCGAACATATCAGCTCGCTTTTGTTGCGTGAGGATTACGCCAAAGCTCCTGTGATCTTCCTGGCCGAGTACCTAGAAAATCGGCGGACCCGAGAGCATGTAGATTCAGTTCGAGATGTCTCGACAGAAGCCTCGCGAGTTGCGGTTCAATGGATTCGCGAGATTGCGTCCCAGCCGTACATCCAGATGAGAGCCCTGTTTACGTAGACGGCAAACTAAAGTCAGTGGTTCGTGCCGCTTGGCCTGATCATTCCAACAATTCTGTCCATCAGCAGCTGAGTTTGATAAGCCTCTTTGAAATCGGCGAGTATGTGATCGCCGTTTCCACCAGCCACCGCGTGCAGAAAGACATGGGTTTCCTTCTCGAAGATGGGCATTGTCTCAGTTTGGGACTGGCTTCCGTCGATGGTATTATGCACGAGATCTAAATCCCAGCCGCGAAGTTCGAGCACACCGTTCGGTGTTTCAATGATGATGAAAATGTCTTTGCCCATGGCCTCGCAGCTGTATAGACAATTCCCCAATCCTCCTCCCGATAGCCGCATCATTGCCATTACCGTACTTTCGACCCCTTCCGGTGCATTGGCCGTCGCGAACAAAAGCTGTTCGACGCCTGCCAGGTGCCGAAACAGATCCACCGCATGAGTCGCCTGCTCGTTAAAAGGCCCACCGGACTGTCCAATCGCACCCCACCAAGGCACGCCGTACCTTTTTCCGATCCAATGTGCCGAGGTGCCAATGATTTTCCGCGATTGTAAAATAGATCTTACATGTGACACTGAATTACGGTAACGATTCATGTATCCGACCGCAGTCAGGACGGCATTACGCTCGAGATTCTCGAGAACGCATCGCAGCTGACGCGAATTAACTCCGATGGGTTTTTCAACGAAAAAGGGAACGCCAGAATCGATCGCTCGAAGTTCAAGAGGGCCACGGCAGAACGGCGGTGTACAGATGAAAAGCGCGTCCAGTTTCTCATCGAAAAGCGCATCGGCACCTTTTAAGACGCAAGCACGGGGACATTCGTTGGCGAGCAGTTTCGCGCGGCTCATGTCTGCGTCGAAGAGTAACAATTTTTCGACTCCGAAAGAACTAGCCGCCCTGGCTCGTTCCCGTCCCATTCGGCCACATCCCACAACCGCTGTACGCATCGCACTGGACCTCTATCCCAAAGATTAAACTGTTCCGAGTTTCTTTCCGTGCCCTTTTAAAAAAGAGCGCACGCAATCCGCCACATAATCAATTTCCGCAACCGTAAGATTGGGCCGAATCGGAAGACACAAAAGCTCGCGCGCAAGAGCCTCTGCGATTGGGAACTGACCCCGCCTCCAGCCATACTGAGAAAATGCAGGCTGCAAGTGAATAGGAACAGGATAGCGGATTACGGCATCTACACATTTTGATTGCAGGTGATTGAGAAGTTGATCGCGTTTATCGGTGCGAATAACGAACAAGTGAAAAACATGCTCTTCGCCTTCGTTCCAAGACTGAAACTTGAGTGGCAGGTCGCGTAATCTCTCTCGATAGAGACTGGCGACCTTTCTTCTTTGCTGGTTCCATATGTCCAAACTGGGCAGTTTCCAAGAGAGAACCTTTGCCTGTATCGAATCGAGCTTGCTGTTGTAGCCAGGTAGAACATGATTGTTCTGACTTGACTGGCCCAAAGCTCGCAAGGTGCGGAGATCCTCGCTGATCTTCGGTTCGTTCGTGGCGATTGCGCCACCATCGCCGGCGGCCGCCAAATTCTTGCTTGGATGAAAACTGAAGCAGCCAAGAACTCCGAAGGTGCCCACCCGTTGTCCATCTATCCGCGCCCCGTGAGCCTGGGCGGCGTCTTCCACAAGATGAATGCCTTTTTTTTCAGTTTCCCGAATAAGCTCCTGCATCGGAGTCGGTTTGCCGTACAAGTGCACGGGCAAAAGCACTCGCGTTTGGGACGTGATCGCCCCGAGAGCTTCCTTTGTGTTCATGAGGAAAGTGTTTTCTTCGGCATCGACCAGTACTGGTTTCAAACCCGCCAAGCAAATAGCCGCGACGGTTGCATTGAACGTGTTGGCGTGAGTCACTACTTCGTGATCAGAACGGAGCGCCAAAGACTTGAGCGAGCACAGCAACGCGTCCGTTCCGGTATTTACCCCCACGACATAGGAGCACTGCAGGTAGGCCCCGAAGGCGCGCTCAAATTCCGATACTTCCTCGCTCAGGACGTAATGTCCGTCGAGAATCATTCTGGAGACATCTGCCATGAATTCCTGAAACCGTTCGAACTGAGAGAGATAGTCGTAGCGTTGAACTTTCATTGGTTTACTCAATTCGTTTTAGATACGAAGGTGTCGTTTTTCATAATTTCCTCGGCTATTGACTCTAGGTGAATATTCTCTTGCATCCAAGGATGGTGAGAGAGTGCCTCCACCAAGAGACGGCGTTCGCGACGCATGATCGCTTCGGTCGCCCTTCGCTCGAATCGTACGAACGGCAGTAGGTTTTCCGTAACATGCGCAGGGGGCGGACCCGCCAAAGGCAATTGCGATAGCTTCCCACCAACGCAATAATGCGCAGTCTCCACTATGTCGCTGGGCTCAAGCAGAAGACTATAAGAGCTGTGGGGAGTAGATAGGAAAAAAGGAATTCCCTCCTGCTTTCCAGCCAATGCCATTAATAAAGGACCTACGGCGTGTGGATACCAGGGCGACGGCCTCCTCTCAAGCGCCGAAACAACGTCCCCAACTTCGCCGCTCTCATATATTCGGTACGCCTGATCTCGAAGGTTTCGCAGGGTTTGGGCTCGGGGCGTTTCTTGCGACAGCTGTTCCCGAAGGACTTGCTCAGCCTCGTAATGCAGTCGTAGGTACGGTGTCGGCACACACCCATGAGTCCGGACGAAAGCGCTGGAGGGGAACGAAATATCGCCTGTCCTGTTCGCCACAACGTCGATCAAGTTATCAGAACGAGACCGAATATTGAAGAACCAGCCCAGATGATTGACGCCAAAATAGTCGGCCTGTAGATCTCCGGTTGGCGGTCGCACGATGCTTCTGAGATTTTGTAGTGTGGTCCACGGAAGTTCGCAAATGCCAACGACGTTCAAGTCGGTGGACGCAAGAGCCGCCCGCACAAGTAGGCCCAATGGGGAGGTAAGGATCACCACCAATGCGCGGGGTGAGAACTTCGCAACCGAATCAAGAATTCGCGACACAGCGGGCCAGGCTCTCCACCCTGCCGACAATCCGCCGGCTCCCAAGCCCTCATCTCCGCATAAGCCATACTTGTGCGGGAAAGTCTCGTCGAACAATCGTCCCTCGAACCCGCCGACCCGAACCTGGATAAGCACGCAATCCGCACCGTCGAGAATCTGGTGCCACGTGTTGTCCGCGATCTGTTGTGTCCGAATGCTGATACCCTGTGCAGTGAGCAGCCTCGTAGCTCTCGTCACAGCATCAAGTTTTCTCCGTGAGCGGCTCGCCAGTACAACCTCCATTTTCCTCCCATCGTTGGCCTGATCGAGAAAGCTGAGCAAACATGGGGTGCTGAACGAGCTTCCGCCGATGATCGAGATTTTCACTCGGGTTCCTTGTGCAGCATCAGTGCGTACTCGGCGGCTCCATGCAGGCAAGCCTGTTCGTCTAATTCGATGAGTTTGACCATCTGAGGAGAAAAAACGAGAGGGGAATAATCGCTGCCAAGTTGAAGCAGGTGATTTAGAACTTCGACATAGATCGGCCCGACACTCGAAGCAAAACCTCCGATCACGAAAATACCCTGTAGTCCAACTGCCAGGATAACGGTGTTCAGAACTTTGGCTAGAGGGCGGCAGGCCTGTTCGAGAACCTTAAGCGCCCAAGCGTCTCGTTCGCGAATTGAAGGAACGATGTGTCTTTCGTTACTCAAAGTTTCTGCCGTAGCGCCGAATTTGCGATGGCATAGGGAACTAGAAAAGGCGGACGAATTTGTGACCGCCCACCGACGGGCGAGAAGTTCGATACCACGTCCAGAGGCGATTGCGCCGAGATGTCCTTTTCCGCCGCAGTCGCATGTGGGAGCTATTTTTGATTCGTCTACCGTTAAATGGCCAATCTCGCCAGCGTATGGCCCCTTGTCGAACAGGACGAGGTTGCCGGAACTTCGGAAACAAATTTTGCTCCCGATCCCGCTGCTGATGGTTATCACCATGAATCGATCCCATGGACTCTGTCGGGCTAAGTACAGTGCGGCGGCGGATACATCGTTGAGAAGATAAACGTCTCGTCCCGTCCGCCGCGCAAGTTCAGCTCGAATGTCTGGCACGTGCTCGTCCAGGCCGGAGACCGTCGGCGCGTTTACGATACTCCCGGACTCGCGCAGAGGACCAGGGAAGGAGAACGCCAACGGGGCGTCGCGTTCAACCAATGGTTGTGAACTTGTCACGTAACTGACAACTTTATCCAGAAGTTCATTCCAGATCGCAAAGGGCGATAGTCCATCGTGGAAGGATCGTACCCGTTCCTGGGTAAAATTGGCGAACTTGCGTTCCCGCATGAGGCAGGCGCACCTCAAGTGGGTCCCCCCAAGATCGAAAACTAGCGCCGTAGTGGTAGGCACGACAAGCCCTCCAGAGAAAACCTAAACCCTCTCTAAGTCAATGGACCTTACCAAAGATTCCTTGGGCATTACAATGCAACTTTGGAACGGATGACCTCCTTCATATCGAAGGTTCGGGGCAACTGATTTTCAAATGCGATTTTAACGTGCACGATCAGGTCGAAATTCAACTAAGCTTTCGGCAAGGGCTTGGAGGCGAGGACACCCGAGATGGACCCTCAGTGGCTGACATGGGCAAAGGTTCTACACGCGATCGCACAAACAGGTTTGACCTATGCGAAAGATCCTTATGACGTCGAACGTTACGAATCGGTGAGGCTGGTTGCATCCCAGATGATGGCCGCGCGCACAGTTGCAGGTTCGGCTTGCAGGGAGGTTGTACTGGCATCGGTCTCGCAAGCAACGAGGCTGCGGGCCAAATCGCGCGTCTTTTTTGGGGGAAGCATCGGTTCCGTTCTTTCTTTGTACGCTATGCCTCGCCTTGAGCGTGAGGCGCCTACCGGCATAATACCCTCTTGCCGGTTGCTATGGTGGCGAGAATCCCGGCGCTCCATCAGACTCCATTTGGAGCCGCGTAACCCAAGAGACCTGAAATATTTCCGGAAAGCTGAGCACAATTGACCAGAAGGCCCCCGTCGGTGAACTCGGCGACGTTTACGAAGCGAGATTTTTCCGTTCAACATCGCCAAGCTCCGGGCGCTGACAAAGTCAAGCTGCTTTCGCTATATCATCGGTTTGTGATCGCATTGCATTCGCCTGATCGAGTCGTTGAAACCGGACTGCGTGCCTGCCTCCAGAGAAAAATGCTACAAAGCTCACCTGCAACATTCAGCAGTGCACTTTCTCCGGTCCGGTCTTAGGGCAAGAATAGCGAAATTGCGCCCATTTTCTGCAATTTCCAGAGTAATCCAGCCGGATTTCTCTGCACTTCAGACTGCGTGGCGGAGAGGGAGGGATTCGATTCTTGTGTTGAATCCAAAGCTACTTGGCACTGACTTCAAACGACTTGCTCAGAGTACCTAGCGATTTTGCCATCGGTGATGGCGAAATAAATATACGCCTGTCTGTAGCTTTCTTGTAGCTTTCGTGTAGCTTTTTGGCGGAGAGGGATGCTTTCTAACCCACACTGGCGGAGAGGGAATCATTAGGGTGCCTCTCGTGCGCCCGATGGTCGCCACACTCGGATTGGTACGCGCAGTGAATCGGGACAATGCTTACTCGAACAGTCGAGACAGCCCCGCTTCCGAGCCTCGCTGAGGATACTGGCTAGTGTGATCTTGACTTGAATCCGCCATAGGTCAGGTAGACGCCGAGGACGAGCGAAATAGCTCCGTACAGGTAGAAAAGTTCTTGGTAGTGAAGCTGCCTGAGAAAAAACCCTGCTTCTAACTCTGGTGGCAGGAACAAGAAGAACGGGCTCTTGACCAGCGTTATCCAACCGACGAGGG
>PLBX01000035.1 GCA_003135495.1 Acidobacteriaceae bacterium
ATCTGGATCCGCGCTCTCCAGGCCGCATCACCGGCACCGTCGCCGATCAAACGGGGGCTGTCGTCGCCGGAGCCTGGGTGCGCCTGACATCAGAAAATCAAACTCCTGATCAGCAGGTTCTGACCGGCGATGACGGGCAATTCTCGCTTGCCAATATCGCTCCGGGACCCTTCCACCTTACAATTTCGGCCGCGGGTTTCGCTTCTCAGTCCTACTCTGGAAATTTACACGCCGGAGAGAGCTTCACCGTTCCACCTCTTCCCTTGATGGTTGCCACCGCCACCACCGAACTGCGCGTTGTACCCACGCCGGCGGAAGTCGCGGAGGACCAGATCAAAGACCAGGAGAAACAGCGCGTTCTGGGTCTCGTTCCCAATTTTTATGTCAGCTACGTTTACAACGCCGTCCCACTGACCTCCCGCCAAAAGTTCCAGCTGGCCTGGAAAACTTCAGTCGATCCCGTCAGTTTTGGATTGAATGGCGTCATCGCTGGAGTTCAGCAGTCGCAAAACAATTTCAGCGCGTATGGACAAGGCGCCCAAGGCTACGGCAAGCGCTACGGCGCATACGCCGCCGATGGCACCATCGAAAACTTTTTCGTAGGCGCGATTCTTCCTTCTATATTCCGTCAGGATCCTCGCTATTTTCAGTCGGGCCAGGGCACCTTTTGGCAGCGCACCGAGTATTCCGTCAGCCGCATCTTCGTAACTCGCGCCGACTCCGGAAAGAGCGAATTCAACGTTTCTGAAATCTTGGGATCGGCCATCTCGTCCGGGATCTCCACCTACAGTTATCATCCCAAGTCAGACCGCACCGTGCCGAACACACTCAGCGTCTGGGGATCGCAAGTGGGCTACGACACCATCACTCTGGTGGTTAAGGAATTCTGGCCCGATATACGCAGAAAAATAAGAAAGCAGCCACCGCCTCAATCTCGTTAAGAATTAAGCAGAAACTTTGGCCATAGCGCTAGCGGACTCGAACTTGCGCCGCCATGGGCAGCCGCGGACAGCCCGCAGGCACGCTCCATTCCCGCACCACCGAGAAGAGCATCGCAGCGGCGAAAAAAGCAAACACCAAAGTCCGGGAGCGCATCCCAAATCATCGCATGCGACGCCGTATTCGGCAATGCAGTTTCGAGCAGCAAGAGCGCCCAGCATCCAAGCCTTCGTGTTCCTCCGTGCCCTCTGTGGTTTCTGTGCCCTCTGTGGTTTCCGTGCCCTCTGTGGTTNNGTGCCCTCTGTGGTTAAGGTTTTGCGGTTGATTTTGACGTTAACCGCGTTTTTGTAGCATTTCAATTTTCAGCATTCCAAACCCGCCCTTCTCTCATCCAATCCCAAATGACCACACAACGCCCCCTCGCAAGCATCAGAAAAGCAACCGAAGACGATCTGCAAGTCGGCTTGATCTGCGCCGACCGCGATGGCAATCGCATTCGCGTCGATCGCGTTGACCGCGACTCCACGCGCGTAACCTACCATTTTCTAAACGATGAATTGCGAGTGCAGGAGGGCGTACAGGAACGAACCATCGATCAATTTCTAGCGGAAGGCTGGCTGACGGCCGCTCCAGGAACGTCGCTATAACCTTCATGTTACTTAGTGCCCTTAGTGGTTAAGCTCTTGGCCGGCAGAATATACGAAGATGAATAACTAATGAAGATGAACGGCCACACTCTCGACATCACCCTCAGAACCCCATGATGTTATAGCCGCAGTCCACATAAATAACCTCGCCCGTAATACCAGAACTCGCATCCGAAGCCAGAAACACTCCCGTGCTCCCCACTTCCGCCACTTCAACATTGCGCTGCAAAGGAGCGCGCTCCGCGTGCGAACGCAGCATATCCCCCAAGCCTGAAATGCCACGCGCCGCCAGCGTCTTGATCGGCCCCGCCGAAATCGCATTCACCCGAATCTTCTTCCGCCCCAGATCCTGCGCCAGATACCGCACCGTGCATTCCAGCGCCGCCTTCGCCACTCCCATGACGTTGTAGTGAGGCACCACCTTTTCCGCGCCATAATAAGTCATCGTAATGACGCTTCCACCATCTTCCATCAGCGGAGCCGCAGCCCGGCACACTGCAATCAGCGAATAAACGCTCACATCATGCGCCACCCGAAACCCCTCCCGCGTAGTATTCACAAAATCGCCCTTCAACTCCTCCGCGGGAGCGTAAGCCACGCTATGCACTAGCGCGTGTAACTTGCCATATCTCGCTTTTAATTTCTCAAACAGCCGCGCAATCTCTTCATCCTTGGAAACATCGCACATAAACGCTTCCGCGCCCGGCAATGAAAGAATCAGGTCTTTCGCCTCCATCTCCATGCGCTCATTCTGATAAGTGATGGCGAGGTTAGCCCCAGCCGCTTGTAATCCCTGCGCAATCGCCCACGCGATCGACCGTTTATTAGCCACCCCAAACACCACCGCCGTCCGCCCCTTCAAATCCTCAAACATGAAGAAAAACTCCTTGCCTGAAATATCCTTCGTGAACCTTAGTGTCCTTGGTGGTNNCATTCCCTGTGGCTTTCCCTGTGAAACCCCTGTGCTCTCTGTGGTAAGAAGATCTTCCTTTCTCCCGCAGTCGCACCGGGAAATAGGCCGGGAACTAGATTAAAAGGCTCCGCTCTTCATTTAGTGTTGCCAGACACAGCTGGTGTTGCCAGACACAGCCAAGAACCAAAGAGGAGATAAGCGAAAAGCGCGCTACTTC
>PLBX01000495.1 GCA_003135495.1 Acidobacteriaceae bacterium
GTTTTGGCGAACCACACCACTAGAATAGAAGTTAGGGATAAGAAAATGGACAACGGAAAAGCTTGTCCCTAGCGTCGGGATCAAGTTCCGCGCTGAGGTACGGAAAAACTGCTACCTTGCCATAGGCTATTAGACGATGCATCTGTTGTTCTAGAGTGGATTCCCTTTACGGGACTAGTGAACTCGTTGGAAAAGGTATCGCGAGGAGGTTCCTCGACTGCAACAGCGAGGCTGTGTGAGCAGTTTACATCCCGTCCTTCGCAGACGACGCGAAGGATGGGGCATCCGAGCTTTTTGGGTTGGTGGAGAGCAGAAGCGTGGGGCACCCGGCTTCAGTGCTTCCAGAGATGACGGACGGTCCCGTCTGAAAGGATCATGTCGCCGGGGGAGATGCCGGCCGGGCAGCTGCCTTGATACTTCTGGTCCTGGATCGTCGTTGTATCGCTGACGCCGCCCAAGGCCGGGGAGTAGGTGGCGTGGGTCTCGGAGTGAACGCTGTTTTCGTTCAGGGAAGTGATGATCGCTTTGGTGGTGATTGTGGTGGTGCCGATCTGGCACTTGGCCTCGGTGACATGTTTATTGCCCGCGGTGGTGTCGCTGAGGACGGTGCAGCTCTTCATTACTTTCTTCGATTCCGCCTGCACTTCCTGGTCCCAGGCGTGACTGCGACAGATGCTGTGGGTGGAGTCGGAGACTTTATTGCCGGGATTGGTCGTGTCGACGTCGTGGATGGACCAGAGGCCCTCTTTCATGGAGGGCTCGTCGGCGGCGCGGACGGTGCCATAGGACAACAGTAAAACAGCGGCGATGTACATCTTCTTCATCGTGCTTCCTCCGTGGGGTTTCGTAGGGGTCCGATGGTTCTGTGCTGGTCGATCACGAACTCTAACACGGGAAGAATGATGGATTGGGAGTCATTTGATTGGGGTGAAAGCGGGAGGCGAAGACGGTTTGGTGTCTGTTTCTTCACGGACTACCCGGCCACTACTTTTTGGGGGAGGAGGGTACTACCAATGGTTTGACGCTGCCGCAGTCCGACGCCAGGAACTTTGCGGCGAAGGTCTTGTCGATCGCCGTGTTGATCGGCCTGCCCTGGGTCGTACCTGTCACGGTCGTGTGGCTGGTTCCGCTGAAGTGCTCCGCGTCGGGCAGCTGGAAATCGATGTGTCCCTTCGAGGCCATACTCTGGCTAGTGCAGGTGGTGTCATACGAGATGCCGTGGGCAGTCTGAACTTTGTTGCTGACGCTGCATTGCGCGCCCAGAGTTCCCTTGTTCGTCGCTGTCAGATAGTCGCCCAAGGTCGTTCCGGCCGAGAAACAGGACTGGGCCGAGACAGGGCCAATCATGCCCATCGTTCCGACTTTGGAGGTGACCTGCGTCTCCCAGAGGCCCGGCTTGATGGGAAGGTCGGAGAGCTGCGCGTGTAGGGACGGGAGCCCAGCCAGGAAGGCTGCGGCAGCGCACAGTGCGAAGAGGGTCGAATGCTTCCTAGATTTCATGAGAACGCTNNTTCGCTATGGGGAAAATTCGGGGGACTTGTCCCTAACGAAAATTCCGTGCAACCTACCTCAGATGCCATTCCCCGGGGCGAACCGCAAAGCCCAAGCAGTTTGCGGCCCAGCTTGAGTCTGGCGAATGAAATCCGCCGAGGCCCGGGCGCGCAAGGGAGCACAGTCCGGACACTGATTTCAGAGCCCCAAGGAGAGGCAGCGCGCAGCCTGGTAGACTCTGGCTTTTCAGGCAGCCCGTCGTTCGTAGCGGTGGTGCAGTCCACCGACCTGCGGTAGCGCCACGACCGATCCCATTTCCAGCGGCTGAATCGCTCGTGGCTCCGGCGAGTCCTTCCCCAATGAAAGATGCGTTCTCGATCGGTGATAGTAATCGAAATACAAATTGAGGGTTCGTCGTAACGCGTTTTCATGGAACACGATCACATGATCGAGGCACTCGCGTCGAATGGATCCAATCACTCGCTCTACATAGGCTCGCTGCCAAGGCGAGCGCGGTGCAGACAGGACTTCGCAAATGCCCATGTCTCGCACTTGTTTTCGGAAGTCGTCGCCAAAGATCCTATCGCGGTCCCGCAGCATATAACGCGGGGATTGGTCAAAGGGAAATGCCTCCCGCAGTTGCTGTCCCGTCCACCCCGCGGTTGGGTGGCGGTCACATTGAAGTGCAGAATACGACGCCGGTCATGGGCCAACACCAGAAACACGTAAAGGACCTGGAAGCGGATAGTTGGCACCGTGAAGAAGTCTATGGAGACCAGCTGCTGGGCATGATTCTCCAGAAATGTGCACCAAGTTTGAGACGGCGGTTTGCGGCTGCGCACCATGTATTTGCTGACGCTGCTCTCACCGATGTCGATGCCGAGCTTGAGCAGCTCACCGTGGATCCGTGGTGCACCCCAAGAAGAATTCTCTCGGCATATCTTGCGGATCAGATCTCGGACCTCACGGGAAATGACAGGTCGTCCCGGTTGGCCGTGCCGCACCTTCCAGGTCCAGAAAAGACGAAAGCCCTTGCGATGCCAGGCCACGACCGTTTCGGGCTCGACGATGGCCAGCGCCGAGCGCCAGTCGCTCCAGATGCGCGAAAGCCAGACCCATAATAGGCGGTCCAACCGAGTCAATCTTGGTCGTTTTCTCGAGGATCGCTGAAGCACGCCGATTTGGTGGCGCAGAGCCAGGTTCTCCAGCTGCAGCGCAGAGCGCGAATGGAAGATCGAAGACAGATTTGTGAGGAGTGTCGTGAGGGAAATGAGCATCGGCGAGAATTATGAAAGAAAAACAACTCTCATCCGCTCAAACATTTCGAGATTTTCGAGAGGCACACTCGTGCGAACTCCATTCGACGACCCAGACTTTCTCTTCGAGTTGAAACACGACGGATTCAGAGCGCTCGCGCACATCTGGGATGGCAANNTTTCGAGATTTTCGAGAGGCACAGTCGACGTGCGATTGGATACTGCGAAACGTTGCCATAAACGGTCCTTTTTAGCCGACGAGCTAACTCGGACTCATTCATGGTGAATTGTGTGGGGAGCCTACACGGAGTCCGTTGTTGCTCGGACTACGCTCGGCTGACGGTCGTTGGTATTAGACTGCTGGGAACCCAGTTAGGCTCCCCATCCCGTGGTGGGACGGCACTCACACCGACACCTAACTCTATCACTAGTTTCCATAGTTGTCAACAAAAAACCGCATAAACACAGGCGATTTCTGCGGCTGGGCTGTNNGCACTTAGATCGTGAGAAACCTCAGCAACTGGCGGAGTTTCGCTAATTCCACCATTCTCAGCGCAGGAGGCGTAGCGAACCAACGCGTCCCAACAGTTCGCATCCCCCGTCCACGACGGGTTCGTTACCTCTTACGAAGTAGATCATTCAGCGAACGGGCGAGGACTCGATTTCGCCGTGGTATTCTCTGGTCCGATGAGCAAATTTAGGTTTCGAAGTGTAGATGGAAGCGACATCGCGCCGGAACAATGGCTGCCGATGTGGGCGGCTCGCTTCCCAGAATCCAAATATCCCGGGTATGCCGAATTGATTGCAAAGCAAAAACCCCTTTCAGGCGAGGATTTTAAGCACATCGGTAAATGGAAAGATGGTGTGAAAACTGAC
>PLBX01000522.1:0-543 GCA_003135495.1 Acidobacteriaceae bacterium
TCCATCGCCTGAATGATTGCGTCCGCAAACTCCGAAGTGCCCGCCGTCCCACCTACGTCGCGAGTCAGTTTGCTGCGGTCGCGATAGACCTCGTCGATCGCATTTCGAATTTTCGTCGCGGCATCGTGTTCGCCAAGGTGACGCAGCATGAGCAGCGCGGATCGCAACACAGCGGTCGGGTTTGCGATATTTTTTCCCGCAATGTCAGGCGCTGAACCGTGCACCGCTTCAAAAATGGCGCACTCGTGGCCGAAATTTGCCCCCGGCACAAGTCCCAGGCCGCCGACCAATCCCGCGCAAAGATCGGAAAGAATATCGCCGTACAGATTCTCNNTACTGATAAGGATTCATCACCAGTTGCATGCAGGTGTTGTCGACAATGTGTTCGCCGTAAGTGATCTCGGGATATTCCTTCGACACGGTACGCGAGCAGCGCAGAAATAATCCATCCGACAACTTCATGATGTTGGCTTTGTGGATGGAATGAATTTTCTTGCGCTTGTTCTTGCGTGCGTACTCAAAGGCGAAGCGCGACACGCGAGT
>PLBX01000522.1:558-1248 GCA_003135495.1 Acidobacteriaceae bacterium
GAGTACAGTCCCTCGGTATTTTCGCGCACCACGATGAGATCGATTCCCGGATAGCGCGTAGGAATATGCGGAAGGTTCCGAATCGGCCGGAAATTAGCGAACAGTTCGAAGCGCTTGCGAAGTTCCACGTTGATGCTGGGAAACCCGCCGCCAATAGGCGTTGTCACTGGCCCCTTTAATCCAACGCGCGTGCGCTCGATTGATTCGCTGAGCTCTTTTGGAATGTATTCTTTGTATTTCTCGAAAGCTTCGGCGCCAGCGGCGAAGCTCTCCCATTCGAATTTGACCCCAGTAGCTTCGAGTATGCGAACCGTCGCCTGGATCACTTCAGGCCCGATGCCGTCGCCGGGAATAAGAGTTACTTTATGAGAAGTCATTAGTTTCGTACTTGAGTCTTGTTTGTGTGGCGCGGGCGCCCTCGCCCGCGGCCGTTGCTCTTGCCTTTGGTCTTGCCCTTTGCTTTTGCCCGCGGCCGTTGCTCTTGCCTTTGGTCTTGCCCTTTGCTTTTGCCCACGGCCGTTGCTCTTGCCCTTGCTTTTTGACTCAATCAGCCCTTACCGGTCTTACTCTTTACCTCGGGCGCGTCTTTAGCCTTCAGCAGATCCTTCAACTCCGCCATAAACTCCTGCACATCTTTAAAATCAAGATACACAGAAGCGAACCGCACATACGCCACTTTGTCGTGGCGGC
>PLBX01000522.1:1285-7358 GCA_003135495.1 Acidobacteriaceae bacterium
GGAATTTCGTCGATGCGCTCGTAAGTAGTAAAGCGCTTTTCGCACTTCAGGCATTCACGCCGGCGGCGGATAGAATCCGCCTCCTTGCTCTCGCGCGAATCCACGACTTTGTCGTTTTCAAACCCGCAAAAGGGGCATTTCATGAGCTTGATTAACTTTGGGAAATATGGACGATTGTAACAGGCGATATTGATTGGCTTAATGCAGCCGGTGCAACCCGAACTAAAGTCAACGCGTTTACGTCGCCTTCTCCACCACCGCAACTTCTTCCGCCTCAGCACTCTCTTCCGAAAGCTTGCGCAGCGATAGCCGTTCGTGATGCGAGAGGAGCAATCCAACCGGCACCACCGCGACGAACGTCACCAGCCAAAGCATGATGCCGCAACTCACGGTGAGTTCTTTCGGCACAATATCGAAGACGTGATCGAGAACACTGATCGTTGCCAGTTGGGAACCGCCGCCGACCCCCGGCAACTGCACCATCGAGCCGATCATGCTCGCTCCCATCAGCAAAAGAACCTTAGTTACGCTCATGCCGTTCATAGGCGCGCCGTAGGCGTGCGTGACTTCTTTGTAAGTCAGAGCAATCACCCACCACATCAAAACCGAAACGGCGGACAATTGCAGGAACGCGAAAGGACCGTGAATAGTATTGAGTCCAGCGGTAAACTCTCGAACTTTTTGCGCGATACGATGTCCGAGATTCTCGGCGAGGTGCGAGAAGCGCTTCTCCACCCATTGCGCGATGTTGTTGCCG
The DNA here is from genome assembly GCA_003135495.1 of Acidobacteriaceae bacterium. GTDB lineage: Bacteria > Acidobacteriota > Terriglobia > Terriglobales > Acidobacteriaceae > Acidiflorens. The sequence goes on from PLBX01000522.1 coordinate 2,043, forward strand.
CGATACGACATCAGCACTGCTGCGACAAGCAATCCGAGCACGAGCGCGATCAGAGCGTAGCCCGTGATGTGAATCCAGTGCCTCACATCGGGCGGGGCTTGACGCGTGAAATCGCGGAGCTTTGACGGCAGAAAAATGGCGCCCACCATCAGCACCGTGAAGCCGCCAACGTCGAAGATGCGCTCGACCGCCCAAACCGCAACTTGCGAGGCGAAGGGCAAGTTCTCACGGCGCGAGATGAGATAGGGACGAATCAATTCGCCGGGCCGCCCGAGCAGGGCGAGCCCCGTGAAGCCGATCAAGGTTGGTGGGACTAACCCAAGAATCGACGCTTCTTTCCGTACCGGCTTAAGAAAAATTTTCCATCGCACCGCCCGCAGGAAATAGGCGATGTAGATGTACACCAAGCCATGCAGAATATGGCGCCAGCTCAATCCGTATTGAAAGAGCCGCGCCCAGTCAAAGTTTCGCCATGTCCTGAACTGAAGATAGACCAGCACTCCGAGTACGAGGACGACTACGGCAAACGCTGCGTATTTTTTTTTGGTCATGCGATCAGAAAGGCGGTACGACGTGGCAACAGTGAGCAAGCCCCCGGAACGAAGGTAAATGAGAGTCGGGACAGGGTCAACGCCACGTTAAGCGGGTTTGTGTGGCGCGGGCGCCCCCGCCCCGCCAAACTGCCGACATCACCACAAACGTAGGAACGGACGCATTCGTCCGTCCAGCCAAGCGCAGCAAGGCAGAAAATAAAAATAAAAATCAAAAAGAAATATTCAATGCGAAGACCCGCTGGCGATGACAGTGCCGTCGGCTTTGGCGGCGTGCGCAGAATGGCTTGAGGCTCTATTTGCCGCCTTAGCGGCGAGTTGTTTCCGGCGCGCCTCTTTTTCCTGCGCAATCTTTTTAGTGTTGTACTCGTGAACTATTCGGGCCACATAAGCCCGGGTCTCACGGAATGGCGGAACGCCGCGATATTGTTCGACGCGTTCAGGACCCGCGTTATATGCGGCGAGCGCCTTAACCAGGTCAAAATTGTAGCGCTCTAATAACTCCCGCAGATAGCGGCTTCCGCCCGTTACGTTGGCCTGCGCGTCAAACGCGTCCGCCACGCCCAGTTGGCTGGCCGTTCCCGGCATGAGTTGCATTAATCCGCGCGCACCCTTCGGAGAAATTGCACGCGGGTTGAATCCGCTCTCGGCATGAATGACGCTATTTACCAGATCCGGATCAAGATGATATGTGGCACTAGCGGAATTCACGACCTCGTTTAGAGCAATAGGGGATTTCAAAGGCGCGGGCTTGAGAGGACCCGGCTTTGCAGAAACGGCCGCGAGAGGCAAATGCAAATCTGCTGTCGCCGGCGAAGTGAGATCTTTTTCGTAACCCGTAATATCGGAGGTGGGCACATCGGTGAAGTTGGAATCGTCGGCGCCAAGAAAGAGCCGGGTGTTTGTCCCTATCACCAGCCGATGCTCATGCCGGATGCTGAACCCATTGCGAAGCACCGCCAGCTCCGCCGCAGTAGCAGGACATGCGAGAACTGCGATTGCCAACGCGCAACCCAATGCGCAACAAAGCTCGGCTGCAAATACGGCCGTCGCTCCCCGCATCGCCAATAGAAATTTGTGAATCATTTATTCCGTTTACAACTTACAAGCTAACGCCAATCTCCGACCGGCGACCTTCGTCAGCACTATTCAGCAACAATTCTTTTCCATACAACACGTGCTCAACCGCCGCTGCCACGCCACTTTCGGCATTGGACCGGGTAACCTTCCAGCCCCGCCCCAGCAGCTCTTCAGATGCATTCCCCATGATAAATGGGCGACCGGCGAAAGCGAGCATCTCAATATCGTTGTAGTTATCACCGATGGCCATGACCTGACTGTGCGTAATTCCCCGGTATTTCGCCCAGCGCTCCAGCGCGTGGCCCTTGGAGCAGCCCGCATTCAGCACGTCAACAATCGAAAGATCGCGGCCCGGGTACTCGGTGCGCAACACCGTGATTGGCAGCCCGCATCTTTCAAGCGATAGCAGCACCCGTTGCATGTCGCCGACCGGCCCGCAGAACATGGCTTGCACCGGGTCGCTGGTGAGCGCGTCTTCAATCGGCACCACGAACCTGATGTACTGCATATTTTTTTCGAGCCAGCGCTGGATGCTGCCTTCCAGTTCGTCCAATCGCTCGATCACGATCGCCCCGGCGCCGCCATCGAAAGCCCCGCGATCAAACGTAAGAACGGTCTGCCCTCGAAATTCTTGCATCGTGCCGACCAGTTCACGACAGGTTGCTTCGGGAAGCAGGTCGCGATGGAAAGTCTCCCCAGAAAGGGATCGTGTGATTGCGCCATTCGACGTAATCAGCCAGAGATCGAAACCGAGTTGCTTCGCGATGGGTAGGGCAAATGTATGGCGCCGTCCCGTAACCAGGATGACTTCAACGCCCTCGCCATCTGCCCGCCGAAGTGCCGCCAGATCGGTAGGAGATATTTGGAATTCGGGATTGAGCAGGGTGCCGTCGATGTCAATGGCAATAAGGCGGAGCGATTCGTCGGGCACAATCAATTTTAACATTGCCCAAAATCAAATTCTCCATGCCGATAATCAAACTCCCCGTGTGCATAATCAAATTCTGCGTAGAGACGCGGCTTGCCGCGTCTCAGCACCGCCCATAATCCGCGAATTGCCCGCCATCAGGGCCACAATCTTTTACTTTGATAAATACGTTCCTATGCGACAATCCTTTTCCATGGAGGCTATCGATGAAATTAAGACTGCTGCTTTTCTTCCTGACTTTCACGCCCGTTCTGCTACCGGCCCAGTCTTCGCCCCAGACCGGCAAGCCCTTTGTCGTCGAATACTATTACAAGGCGAAGTGGGGACATGCGGATGAATTTCTGCAACTATTCAAAAAAAATCACTATCCGTTGCTAAAGAAACAGGTCGAGAGTGGCCGCATGCTCAAGGTGTGGGTGGACCAGCCGCGCTACCACACAACCGAAGACGGGCGCTGGGACTATCGCGTGACGATTGTGTTCAAAGATTCCTGGGCTGCGAACGAACCGATTGACGAGGATGCTTTAAAAAAGCAGCTTTGGCCTGATCAAGCCGCTTATATGAAAGAAGAGCAGCGCCGCTTTGAGATTCTGGACGCACATTGGGATCTGCCCATCAAGAGCGTGGAGTTAGACGCGAAGTAACATTCCAGGCGCGTAACACGCCCAGAATGCCAGAGATGTAACAAGAGGATGAATTGATGATGAATTATTCAAGGAAATCCGTGATGGCTCTTATCAAAATTTGTAGTTAGACATGCTCCGAATATGCCGCTAACTTGAATCATGGACACCTTGATTGGCATTGAAGACTCGCCGGTAGATTTGCTGCACGAAATTGGCGGCCGGCTTACGACAGCAGGCGGATTTTACGAGGTTTTGGATCGCGTCGTAGAATTCGCCTCGGCGCTTGTGAAATGCGATTCCTGCCTCATCTATGTGCTCGAAGGCGAAGAACTCGTCCTCCGCGCTTCCAAGAACGCTCATCCCGACGCGGTTGACCGGCTTAAACTCCGCGTGGGGCAGGGCATTACGGGCTGGGTCGCGGAACATAACGAACCAGTCGCGATTGCCGAAAAGGCGGCGCAGGATCCGCGCTTCCAATTCTTCCACGAACTGCCGGAAGATAGTTACGAAGCGTTTCTTTCCGTTCCCTTGATGTGCCGCGGACGTCTCGTCGGCGCAATCAATCTGCAACATCGCCGCGCTCACACCCATAAGGCAAAAGAAATTCGCCTGATTTCTGCTATCGGAGTTCTGGTCGGAGCCGAGATTGAACTGGCGCGCATGGAAGAAATGAATTCGCTTCTGACCGATCAGTTGCAGACGCGAAAAGTTGTGGAACGCGCTAAAGGCATCTTGCAACGTGAACTGGGTTTAAACGAAGAGCAAGCCTATCTTGCTTTGCAGCGGCAGAGCCGCCAGAAGCGGAAGTCCATGAAGGAAATTTCCGAGGCCATCATTCTCAGCGCTGAAGTGCGGGAAAATTCTCGCGCAGCAGCCATCTCTTGAGAAATGGCTAATGACAAACTGCTAACCAGATTCACCCGTCAGTCGTTCCTGCCAACAACAAAAAATACCGGGAGCGGACATAAATCCCGCTCCCGGGAGGAATCTGCCACGGCGGTTTACTTCAACGCCATTTCCGCCGGAACCACAAAGCGCAAGGCTATGTCATGGTCTGGCAGTTGTAACGTGCTGACGTAACTTTGCCCCCCTCGCGATACCAGCACGATCCTGCTCACTTGATTGCCTTGAGGTGTTTCAACCCCTTCAGCCATCAGCATCGCCTGGGCGCCAGTGCCGTCGGTCCTGCGCAACATAAGAAAGTCCGAAGGGCCGAAACTTTTGACGGTGAAGATATAGCTCCCGGGGCGAAGCACAACTTTCTGCCAGTGCACCTCGTGAGCAAGTGTGAAGCTGCCGTGCGCATCTTGTGCGGCGGCCAGCGTCGGCTGAACTGCGAACATGCTTAAGCCCAAAGTTGCAGCGTATACGTATTTGCGAAACGATCTCATAGTGTCTCCTGTTCTTGGTCAGTAAGCGCACCGCCACAGCTTGACGATGGGGTGGCTCAGATAAGGTGGAGAGCAACGAGGTCAGAGGATTTTCGAGGCAGCGAACAAGGCGTGCAGCAAAAACATCAACTTCAAAATAACCCGCCGCAGGGCGGGTCGAACTGATATCACTATCAGGCAGTTTGAATGTCGCGTCCAACAAATAAAATCAATGCGTCCAATCAGCGGGAATAGTATGGCGCGAATCGTGATGAAGAATGTGTTGAAGAAGTACTGAAGACAGGTGCAACTCGCGTTAGCCCGATGCAGCCTAATGTTCTTTCCCAGCCATTGAAGTGATTTTCTAGCCGTTTCAAATCCGTGGGTTTGCAAAATGTTCACCGGATACGAGAACATAATTGGTTTGCAACCATCTCACAGGTCCTATAAGGAAGCAGCCTAAATATGGCGAAGGTAAAAAAGTCCGCCGCCGCAAAAGCAAAAACGAAAACAGCGAACAAAGCGGCGAGCGTCGAGTTCAAATCCAGCGAACGAAAATCTTCTTCCAGTAATTCAAATAGCGCCGTTGACCACGACGGTGTAATCGAGCCCGCGAAGGGAAAACTCGGGGTAATGATCCCCGGAATGGGCGCGGTCGCCACCACCTTTGTTGCGGGCGTGGAAGCGGTGCGCAAGGGAATCGCACATCCCATTGGCTCGCTCACGCAGATGGGAACCATCCGCCTAGGTAAGCGCACCGA
>PLBX01000249.1:0-6750 GCA_003135495.1 Acidobacteriaceae bacterium
GATTTCATGTCGAGCACGCCCGGGCCAGTAAGCTTGTCGCCTTCGATTCGGCACGGCATTTTGGCGAGCGTTCCTAAGGGATAGACCGTATCGTAATGACCGAGAAGCAGGACTGGTTGGCGCGCGGCGTTGCTCGGAAAGTCTATTTGCAGGTGATCGCCGAAATCTTTCGAACGATGAAAATTAAGAGTTCCGCCGAGCCGAGAAAATTTATTAGCTATGCTTNNGATTCGATTTCGACGAACTCGCGAATGGTTGAGACAATCTCATCGCGGCGCTCGTTGAAATGAGAAATGAGATCGGAAAGAAGACCGCGAGCCTGGAGGCGTTCTGGAGACAATGCTTTTCTGGAAACTGACTTCACGAGCCGTTCCTCATAGTGTCGAAAAATAGTATCGAGATACCGTTGAGCAAGCGATCGAGCAAAAGTAAAACGCGAAGCTAACAAGCTAACCGATTCGAGCCATTCTGTGTAGTTATGTTGGAAAACGCCTCTTCTACAGAATTGACACTGCGGTGCAATGTAGATTCTTATACCGTGTTTGCCCTATGGATGGATGTACATGCAGGCTTTACGGTTTAGATAGCGAACATGGAGCTTGGGCAACTGAGGCTTCGTAAAATGTCGCAATTCGAACTGCGAACAAAGGAGCGGAACTCATGAATAAGGATCAGGTTTCTGGAAAGCTCGAGGAAGCGGTTGGAAAAGTTAAGCAAGGTGTTGGCGAAGCGGTCGGCAATGAAAAGCTAGCTAACAAGGGCCTCGCTGACCAGGCAAAAGGCGCTGCCAAGGAAACGTGGGGCAACGCGAAGGATGCCGCGCATCAGGCGGGCAAGACCGAAAAAGAACGCGCCAGCGAGAACGCCGCTGAGACGCGCGGAAAAATCAGCCAGTCAGTTGACAACACGAAAAATAAGGTCAACGAAAAAATTGACGAGTTCAAACATCGTCATTCTGCATAAGACGCGTCAAAGAAATTCTTTAGATAAAGCGCTCGTAATGTGAGCGCTTTTTTTATTTGGATTGATTTAATTTATAGCGAATTCAAATGAAGAAACCATACCTTCGAGTGACCAAATGGTTGGCGGACATCCCCGTCGAAGCCTGCTGCGCGATGTGCCCCAACCACTTATTTCGCGCAGTATCGCACCAACACCGTCCACAAAAGGGCGACTTCCAGGAACAGTTGCAGAAGGCATTTGATCAGCATTTAAAAGAGGTGCATTCGAATACGACAGATAGCCTAAACGGAAATTCGATGTCCTGACGCCAATGGTGTCAGTTTCAGCAGCGTCCCCGCGAAAATCTCATCAGGCGATCCTTCCGAAACAATCGGCATGAGCAGGTTCATATTCTTATAGAACTGGATCAGCGGTGCCGTGCTTCGTTCGTACGCCTCCAGACGCACGGTAATCGACTCAACCCGATCATCCTCACGCTGGTAAAGATCTCCTCCGCAGTGGTCGCACTTATTAGTGACCTTCGACGGTCTGTCTGTAACATGAAAAACCGCTTTGCAGTGCTCGCAGGTTCGACGTCCGCTTAATCGATGCAGAATTTGTTCTACCGGCAATTCGTAATTGACCACAGCGGTAAGCGAAACGTTCTCCGTCGCCATCAGTGCTTGCAGTGACTCGGCTTGGGCAAGCGTGCGAGGAAATCCGTCAAGGATAAAACCGCCGCAATGGAGAATACAATCACTGCGCTCGCGTACCATCTCCCACACAATGGAATCCGGCACCAGTTGGCCGCGGCGCATATAATCCGTTGCCGCCTTCATCGCCGGAGACTGATCGCAATCTCTTTGCTTGCTCGCGGCCCGGAAAACGTCTCCCGTCGAAAGATGGCAAGCGCCCAAACGCTTCGTTAGAAGTTCCGCTTGTGTCCCTTTGCCGACGCCCGGGGCGCCTAGAAGAACCAGGCGCCACACATATCCGGGCTCGGGCGCTCCCAAGGATTTTTGTGAACACTCTGCTGCAGACCCATGCAACCAGGTTGCACGATCGTTCTTTAAAAGGTCATTTCTTACAGGGTCATTTTTTAGTGGAATGCTCACTCCTATGTAGTCACACAAACGCGCATGGCTTGCAGTGACCACCATCACAATTGCGGAGATATTAGAGGAGATATTAAAGAGTATTGATAGGCGTCGCGTTCTTCTTACCGATGAAATCGCAATAAGCGAAATCAGTTGGCATCCCAACTCGGCGGGACATTCACATACGATCGATCAAGTTCTGCCACAGATCCGCAACCCACCAGCCGCAAAGAGCGATCCAGATCAGTACTCAGGATTTCAATCGCTCGATTGACGCCCACCTCCCCGGCTGCGGCGAGCCCGTATGCGTAAGCACGTCCGCAGAGCACGGCGCGGGCGCCCAGGCACAGCGCCTTGATTATGTCGCTGCCGCGCCGAATACCACCGTCCATTAAAATTTCGGTCTGGCCGCTGACTGCCTTAACCACCTCAGGCAGAGCCCGCAAGGATGCCTGAACACAATCAAGCTGCCGGCCGCCATGATTGGAAACCGAAATTGCGGCCGCTCCTTCATCGACAGCGCGTCGCGCGTCATCTCCGGTGAGCACTCCTTTGACAACGATAGGGCCGCGCCAAATTTGACGAATCCAACTGAGGTCGTTCCAGGTTACGGTGGATTCGGCCAAAGCTGCTGCAACGTCGATCAGCGGCATGGGACCCTTGCCCGGGATAACAACATTCGGCAGCGGCGGCGTGCCTCCATCGAGCAGGAAACTCATAAGCCAGCCGGGGTGAGCGAGGATTTGCGGAAGGTAGGGTAGTTTTTCAAACGCACTGCCGCTGACCAGTTCCTTCATTCCATTTCGAAAATCTCGCTCGCGGATTCCAGAGACGGCCGTGTCGATGGTGACGACGAGGGCGGAAAATCCGGCGATGCGTGCGCGTTCAATAGCGCCCTCCGCTGCTCCCCGGCCTCCCATCAGATAGAGCTGATAAAAGACAGGTCCTTTAGAGGCGGCCTTTACATCTTCAAGCTTGTGTCCTGAGATCGTGGACAAGATGTAGGCAGTTCCCGCGNNGGAGCCAGCAGAAACGGCAAAGCGAGATCGAAGCCGAGAACCTTCGTGCACAGCCGGCACTCCGAAAATGCGACCGCGTGGCGTGGGCGAAAAGTAACGTCTTCGTAAACCCGGCAATTTTCCCTCAGCGTAACTTCGCCTTCGGCGCCGCCATCAAGATAATCGAAGACCGAACTGGGCACGCGGCGTTTGGCGATAGCACGAAGGTCTGCAATGCTTACCACTTTAGGCGAAGCGACGGAGCGGGCGGATTGCGATTGAGTCATTCCCCTGAACCATTACTAACTATTAGAGTCGTTATTTCAGGTCGATAGTACCACCGATAAAAACCGCATGACTGAAATTTATCCCGGCCTTTCGAATAGTGTCTTTAAGGTTGCTCGCGACTGCGAGGGCGGAGAACTCCAAAAGAAATGGATCCATGTTCCACTCGCCGTGGACAATAGTTCCTACAATTAACGCGTAACTCCGGCATAATATCTCCGGCACAATAACTCGAAACCTTAATTCAGCTGGCAGAACCGAGAACTGAGGACTAACTTTTGCGCAAATTCACATCGCATTTCTTTCGCCCTCTTACGTCAATTCTTCTTATAGTTGCTTCCGCCGCATATGCTCAGGTTCGGCCCGAATTGTTCGGCGGCCTTAAATGGCGATTGATTGGTCCTTTTCGCGGGGGCCGCGTGGTCGCTGTTGCCGGAGTGCCTGGCAATTCCACGACATTCTATTTCGGTTCGGTAAACGGAGGTATTTGGAAGACAACCGATGCCGGCGTCGTGTGGACGCCGATTTTTGACCGGCAACCGGTTGGCTCCATTGGCGCGCTCGCGGTGGCGCCCTCCGATCCTAAAGTTATTTACGCCGGTACAGGAGAGACTGACATCCGCTCCGACCTATCTTCGGGCAATGGAGTCTACAAATCTAACGACGGGGGCGCAACCTGGAATCGTGTTGGATTGGAAGACACTCGCCAGATCAGCCGGATTGTGATCGACCCGCAGAATCCGAATATTGTTTATGTTGGCGCGCTGGGGTACGCATATGGTCCCAATGAACAGCGGGGCGTTTATAAATCGGAGGACGGCGGAGCGAACTGGACGCGCATTCTCGGGTTAGGTTCTGAGATTGGCATTTCCGATTTGGCGATGGCCACTTCATCGCCGCAACTTTTATTTGCTGGTGCGTGGCATACGCATCGCCCGCCGTGGAGCACTTACGCTCCGATTGATGGACCCGGCAGCGGCCTCTATCGCTCTCAAGATGCCGGCAAGACATGGGCGCACCTTCAAGGCAACGGGCTTCCTGACGGCGATTGGGGACGCGTGGGCGTCGATGTTTCGCCGGATGGCAAACGTGTATATGCACTTATCTCCCTTCAAGCGGACGCCAAAAAGTTCGGCCTCTACCGCTCTGACGATGGCGGGAATAACTGGATTTTAGTTAATGCGGATGCTCGTCTTACCAGCCGAGCGTGGTATTTCAATCGAATTACGATCGACCCGCAGAATCCAGATGTGATCTACATGCCGAACGTCGCGTTGTATCGATCCGAGGACGGCGGCAAGACAATTGCAATCGTGCGCGGTGCGCCCGGAGGCGATGACTATCACCAGTTGTGGATCGATCCCAAAAATTCTTCAAGCATGGTTCTTGGAACCGATCAGGGAACAACCATCAGCCTCAACCGCGGTCAAACGTGGAGCAGTTGGTACAACCAGCCTACGGCGCAGCTGTACCATGTGACCACCGACGACCGCTTTCCCTACACGGTGTATGGTGCGCAGCAGGATAGCGGAAGCGCAGCCGTAGTCAGCCGTTCCGATCATGATCAGATCACGCCGCGCGACTGGTTCACTGCGGGACCGAGCGAGAGCGGATATCTCATCGTCGATCCTAAAGATGCCGACATCATTTATCTAAGCGGAACCTTTGGCCCCATTGCTCGGTTCAATAAACGGACGGGATTTAGCCAGGACATCAGTCCATGGCCGGCAAATAAGTTTGATGCGGCGATTAATCAGCGCAAGTATCGCGCGCCCTGGACTCCCGTGCTTGCTACATCTCCGGCCGACCCGACGGCGCTTTATCTTGGCACCCAGTATGTGATGAAGACGGTCGATGGAGGATTGCACTGGCAGATTATTAGTCCCGACCTGACCGGGTCCATGCAATTACATAATCAAACCGGCAAGAAGACCGTACAGGACAACGAACCAAAGCAGCAACGCAATTCGCCCGCGCCGGAGTCAATCAATGCCGGTAATGCAAAGAGTTTGGGTTATGGGGTCGTTTTTGCGATAGCTCCATCACCACTCAATCACGATGTGATCTGGGCGGGAAGCGACACAGGATTGATTCATCTGACTCGCGACGGAGGAAAGAATTGGAAGAACGTCACTCCGCCTGGGTTGACCGACTGGAGCAAGATCTCGCTGATCGAGGCTTCGCATTTTGATCCTGCCGTCGCCTACGCCGCCATTGATCGCAGCCGCCTCGACGATCAGGCGCCTTACATTTATCGCACTCGTGATTATGGTGCGACATGGCAACGCATCAATGACGGAATTACCGCTCCTGCTTTTCTGCGCGCGGTTCGTGAAGACCCGCAGAGTAAAGGGCTTCTGTTCGCCGGAACCGAATTTGGGGTGTACGTATCGTTGGACGACGGTGACCATTGGCAATCCTTGCAACTGAATCTGCCCAGCGCTTCGGTTCGCGATCTCGCGATTCACGGCGATGATCTGGTCATTGCCACGCACGGACGCTCCTTCTGGATTCTTGATGACATCATGCCGTTGCGTCAGTCACGCGAGGCCGAACGAGCAAGGGCCGCATTCCTTTACCGGCCAGCGACCGCGGTTCGCGTGGACAACGACTCCTTCTCAGGGACGCCGCTTCCTCCCGAGGAGCCAACCGCAGAAAACCCTCCTAACGGCGCGCTGATTGACTATTTCCTTCCGGCGGCGGCAACAATTGTTCAGATTGAAATCTTTGATGCTCAGCGGAATCTAGTGCGGCGTTTTGCTTCCGGCAACCGCTCTTCAGACAACGCTGCGCCAGATAATGCTGCGCTCAAGCGTCCGGTTGCTATAGCGGAACGTTGGTTGCCCAAGCCTCAGGCCGTGGAAACAACTGCGGGGATGCATCGCCTGGTGTGGGACCTGACGTGGCAGAATTCCGGCGATGCGGGCGCGGATGAGGACTCCGAATATCGAACCTCCAATGGCCCGAAGGCCATACCCGGAATCTACCAAGTCCGCTTATCGGTCGATGGACGAGTATTGAATGAGTCATTGAAAGTCGTTATGGATCCTCGTTCNNTCCGGCGACTCCCGAAATACTCACGCAGCAGTTGCAGCTAAGCCAAAAAATCTTGGGGGAAGTTGCGGAAGCTCGTCGATCACTGGCCGAGATGAGTTCCGCGCAGAAGAAGCTGGCGGACATTCAGCAACAACTCAAGCAGCAGAAATCGCAAGATGAAAATCTCAAGTTGTCAGTCCATGAAGCGCAAGCTGCGCTTCTTACGATGTATACCGGTCGCGAGAATGAAGATGCTGGATTGCCGGGCCTTAAGAGCGCGTACTTAGGCTTGCAGTCCGCGCTCCGCGTTGTAGAAAGCGGAGATCGCGCGGTCCCTGCTCAAGCTACCGCAGTTTATGAAGAGTCAAACCAGCAGGCGAAAACGCGTATAT
>PLBX01000249.1:6777-11094 GCA_003135495.1 Acidobacteriaceae bacterium
TCCAAAAGAGGTTGTGATCGCACAATCGGTTGCGTCTCGTCCGGTCGCCACTAACACGCGACCGATACGGCGAATATTGTGTCTTGCGTCGAACGTCCACCATCGATCGCCCAGATAAACTTCAAACCAGGCGCTGAAGTCCATCGGACTGGGAGCGACGATGACCCCGATATCGCCAAGGTATCCGGTAGCGTAGCGTGCGGGAATGTTGAGGGCTCGGCAGAAGGTAATAGCAAGATGCTGAAAGTCTCGGCAGACACCGACCCGTTCCGTATAGACTCCCAGCGCGGTTCGAAAGGGACTGGAAAACTCGTATCCGAATGTCACCTTACTGTGCACCCAATCGCATACCGCCTTAACGCGCTGCCATCCCCGGGGAGCCTCCCAAAACAGCTCGCCGGCCGTACTCGATAAAAGATCGACTTCGCAATACCGGCTGTTCATAAGGTAGGGCAGTACATCCAACGGAAGTTGTTCGACCGGAACTTCAGTCGCATCCAAGCCTTCGATGTCAGGCAGTCCCGAATCTTCAATCAGAGTGGAATTCTGAAATCGCATCTTGCCGTGCGGAGCGACCAGACGGCAAGCCTGATTGCCGAAGGTGTCCACATAGCTTTCGACCTTCACCAGAGGATCGGTGTGCAGCTCGTCAGGCTCCAGCAAATATTTCTTTCGCGAGGGGTGAACGTTGAGCAGGGTCACGATTGGAACTTGGCCAACCGTGTCAAATTGGATGTCGTAGCCAAGGCGAATCAACATAGGGAATGGAGCATCCTCAACAACAGAGAAACTGGAGGATCTGAGATGCAGAAATTAGCACGTAATCCATGTGAACTTATACATTATTTCTGGTTGGCAGTGATTCGAAATTTAGCACAGGCAATCGGTGTATGATTCGGTAACTCCACTGAAGAGGGCAAAGTGACATATTGTTTGGGCATTGCAACGCGGGAAGGTTTGGTACTGGCCTCGGATTCAAGGACCAACGCGGGGTTTGACCAGGTCAACACCTGCCGCAAAATGTTTCGGTTTGTTCAGCCCGGCGAGCGGGTGTTTGTAATTCTGACCAGCGGCAGCCTCTCCATAAGCCAGTCCGTTATCACTTTGCTCGGAGATGATTTTGACTCGGGAAAGGGGCTTGCCCAAGCTAATTCGTTGTACGACGCTGCCCGTATGGTCGGGGACTGCGTGCGCCGAGTGTCCGATCTCGACCGCGCTTCGCTGGAGCGCGATTCCTTCAGCTTCAATGTCCATCTGCTTCTGGGCGGCCAGGTCCGTGGGCAGGAGCCCAATCTATATCTGATTTACCCGCAGGGAAATCCATTAGCGGCCACCGAAGATTCCTTGTACTTACAACTCGGCGAGTGCAAATACGGACGTCCGATCCTCGATCGCGGCATCCAGTCCTCGACCTCTCTCGAGGTGGCCGCGAAGTACGCTTTGCTGTCTCTGGACGCCACCATGCGTTCAAATGTCACGGTGGGGCCTCCGTTCGACCTATTGTTGTACAAGAAGGACAGCCTGGAAATTTCCCGCTATCGCAGAGTTTCAGCCGGGGACCGGGACCTCAACCTCATCCACTCGAGTTGGGAGCAATCGCTTCGCCGGGCAGTCGAGCAGCTGCCTGACATTGAATTCCAGTCCTCAGGCAACGAAAAGCCCTTTGACAGCACCAGAGAAGTCGCGCGATCCAGGGGATAGGATCGCCTGGACCGGTTAGCGCTGTTTCTTCAATGACGCGAATCGCTTTTCCAAATCATTGATTCGCGCATCGATGCGCTATTCTGGCGGCTGAATCAAGTGCGGCAATCATGATCATTGAAACGGATACCTCCGACCCGGGCGGCGCGGAGGCCCTTCATCGCTACGAACTCAACGGCGCGTACGACGAAATGTTCATTTCGGTGGACCATCCGCGCAGGCAATATCGCCCCCTTCATAACCTGCTGCTGAACCTGGGTCCGGGTGAGTTGCGGCGAAGCAAGCAGGAGGCTGACCAGTCGTTTTTTAACCAGGGCATCACTTTTACTGTCTACGGAAATGACAAGGACACGGAGCGCATTTTTCCTCACGATCTCCTGCCCAGAATCATCACCGCTGCGGAATGGGAAAAAATCGAGCGCGGATTGACGCAGCGAATCACGGCGCTCAATCTTTTTCTCAAGGATGTCTATCACGATCGCAAAATCATTGAAGATGGCGTTGTGCCCGGGAGCATCGTCTACACGTGCAAACACTACCGCCGCGAAATGCGCGGCATCAAGGTTCCGCGCGACGTTTACATTACGGTCGTCGGTACCGATCTGATCAGAACTCCCGACGGCAATTTCGTTGTTCTGGAAGACAATCTGCGCGTGCCCAGCGGCGTCTCATACATGTTGACCAGCCGCAGAGTGATGAAGCAGATTTTCCCTGGCCTATTTCAAAAATGCCGCGTGCGTCCCATCGAGCAATACAGCCAGGTACTGCTATCAACATTGCGCTCTTTGGCGCCCGAAGGCCGTTCCGAACCCACCGTCGTCTTGCTCACGCCCGGCGCTTACAACTCCGCCTACTTCGAGCACACCTACCTCGCGCGCCAGATGGGCATAGAACTTGTTGAAGGCCGCGACCTGGTGGTGCACGACAACATCGTGTACATGCGAACCACCTTCGGCCTTCAGAGGGTCGATGTGATCTACCGTCGCATCGACGACGATTATCTTGATCCTCTCGTCTTCGAGGGCGCGTCTTCTCTCGGCGCTGTCGGCCTCTTCAATGCGTATCGCGCCGGGAACATTGCCTTTGCGAACGCCCTGGGGACAGGCGTAGCCGACGATAAGGCAATCTACGCCTACGTGCCCAAAATTATTCGTTACTATCTCGATCAGGATCCGATTCTCGAAAGCGTCGAAACCTTCTTGATGTCTGACCCCGGCCAGCGTGACCACGTCTGCCAAAGGCTCGATGAATACGTAGTGAAGGCGGTGGGCGAATCGGGGGGTTACGGAATGCTGATCGGCCCCCACAGCACGGAAGAGGAGCGTGCCGAATTTCGTGAAAAGATTTACGCGCAGCCGCGAAACTACATCGCGCAGCCCACAATCAATCTTTCCACCGCGCCATGTTTTGTGGACGGAACCATCGAGCCTCGCCACATTGACCTGCGCCCCTATGTTCTCTACGGCGAAAAAATCATGATCATCCCGGGCGGCCTGACCAGAGTGGCGTTGCGAAAAGGCTCGCTCGTAGTGAACTCATCTCAAGGCGGCGGATCCAAAGACACGTGGGTTCTGCAAAATTGAGAATAGAAGTATTGGGTGACCAAGCGTCATGCTCTCTCGCGTAGCCGACAGTTTGTACTGGATGAGCCGCTATTTCGAGCGCGCCGATAATGCCTCGCGCGTGCTGAAGGCGACTTACGGCTTGATCCTCAATCCGGCGAAGTTCTCCACCGAAGAGCGTTGGTTTCGCGCCGTCTCTTCGCTGGCTCCCGGCGCCGCTGCTAAGAATGTCGACCCGCAGCGCACACTATTTTTGCTGGTAGCGGACCCTGAAGGCGCTTTTTCGATTGTGAAATGCATTAGCGGGGCTCGCGATAACGCCCGGCAAGTTCGCGAAGAGATCAGCTCGGAGATGTGGGAACATCTCAATCGCCTCTACCACGACGTAACCGGTACTGAGCTGCAACCCGAGGACGATGCTGGCGCTATGCGAATGGTGAGCCTGGTTCGCGAGGGCTCCTACCGGTTTAGCGGAATAACCGCCGCCACCATGAATCACGATGAGGCCTGGCATTTCATCCAGCTCGGCAAATATATCGAACGAGCTTGCAATCTCTGCGTGCTGCTCGACGCTTATTTTGCGGTCGACAAGAATGCCGACGATTTGGATTGGGTCGGCCTGCTCAGCAGTTGTGCCGCCTTCGAAGCGTATTGCAAAGCATGCACCGCTGAATTACGCCCAGAACGTATAGCCAATTTCCTGCTCCTGAAGCCCGAGTTTCCCTACTCCGTTCGCTATTCCCTGGACCGCATGCACGAAGCTCTCGCCGCCATCAGCGCCCTTTCCTTGAGCCGCCGCACCGCGAAAGTCGAAAGATTGATTGGACGGCTGCGATCGAGAGTAGCCTACGTGCACGTCGAAGAAATCATCTCCGGCCTGCATAAGTATCTTGCGGGAATTATCGAGCAATGCCGCGATCTGCACGCCGCGGTGCACGAAGTCTATATCGAATATCCGATCGAAGTCGCTTTCGAAACCTAAATGTTCTACGCTATTCGCCATTTCACGCGCTATCGCTACAGCCATTTCGTCTGGCAGAGCATGATGGAAGTT
>PLBX01000453.1 GCA_003135495.1 Acidobacteriaceae bacterium
CCGCTGCGGGTGCGGCTTCCGAGCCGATAGGACGCGTTGTACTCGGTGAACATATCGGCCAGGCGCTCAACTTCTCCCGTGTTAGGCACGGCGAGAATCACCTGCGTGCCGCTGCCAACCATCTTCTGAACCTCTTCGATCATCGCCGGTACTGCACCGTGGAATCGTGGCGTTGGTTGCGAAAGAAAAGCGGCTTCTGTTTTTCCTTCCCGCGCTGCTTTTCCTTCCCGCACCAAAGACAGATATTCGAAATCAGCGCCCGAAAGCGCCGCCGATTTTTCCCGCCATTTTTCCGGCGTCAAATAAAGATCAGCAGGACGAACCAAGTTGCCGACGCCGCTGCGCTCGTGCGCTTCTTCAATCCGAGCCCAGACCTTATCCAGTTCCTGCCCCAGCGCTTCAGGCTCATCGAGAATGACGCGCGCGTCGGGAAGCAATTCAAAAATGCTGCGATCGGCGCCCGCCACCGGAGCGTAGAACTCCCAACCCGGAAACACTCCCGCTCCGGAGTCGCGCATTGCCTGCTCCACTACTTCGGCGGAGCCCGTAATTCGTTTTCCCGAGAGCCGCGCGTTAATTGAACCAAGCAATTCTTCCGTAACCGGCGTCTCCGTCAACGGCAAGAGCAATGCCTCGTCCACCGGATTCGAAGACCGCTGGCTTGCCGGATCAAACTTTCGCATCGATTCGATTTCATCGCCGAAAAATTCGATGCGCACCGGCCGATCCGCCTCAGGAGAATACACATCAAGAATGCCACCGCGCGCCGCGTACTGACCTGGCATCTCCACCACATCGGTTGCGCTGTATCCAACCGTATTCAGATGTTGCAGCAATTTTTCCAGATCGAAACTCTCGCCCCGTCGCAAAACCCGCGCCAGGTCGGCATAGTATTCAGCTGAGCGAAGAAGAATTGCCGTCGCCGTAACCGGAGAAATCACAATGGCGGCGCGGCCCGTCGCAATCTTCCACAACGCGGTCGCCCGCTCCTCCTGAATCTCAGGATGCGGCGACAAGTTTTGAAAGGGAAGCACATCGCGCGCCGGAAGGGTCACAACAGAGTCGGGATCGGCCGCTCCACTCAACTCGCAGAAACCTCGCAGCACCGGCAAGAGATCTTCTGCGGCCCTATTGTCAGCAACGACTAATACGAATGGACGCTCGACCGTGCGGCGCAACAAAACAATGACCAGAGCCTTGGCTGCCGCGGATAGTCCAGTGACACTCATCCGTCCCGCGCTCTCCCGGAGGTGGGAGGCGGCACGCGTGAAGGCAGAAAGTTGTTCAACCTCCGCGAACAATTCGCGGACAAACGGCAAAAGCATTTCTCTTCAATTCTATCAAGCCCTGCGAATACAGTGGGGAAGACAATGGAGCGACGGGCGTCCTCGCCCGTCCAACGCTGGGTGGCCGGGCGGGGACGCCCGGCTCTCCACAGAACTAAACCGACTTGCGTAGGAGCGGACGCGTCAGGCAAGTCGGCCCGCCACCACCATTAACGGAAATCTCCGACCCTGGAAACGTCCTCACGTCAAAGCCAGCCTCGCCCAACCGCTGATTCGTCCTGGCGTTTTCTTCGATCGCGATCAGGCGATTATTTCCCAGCGCGAGCACATTACAGGCAAGCGTGTCGCGCTCGGAATAATCAATCTCGATCAATTTGAAATTTCGTTCCTTCAGCAACTCAACCGTCTCCACTGCAAGCCACGGCAGGTCAACCAGAACTGTCTTTTCATCGAGCCTGCTCATCAGCGACATCAAGTGCAGACAGGCCGAAGGCCCCGGCCCATAAGGCAACGGAGCCGATAGCACTTCAATATTTTTTGGCGAAAGAAGCTTTCGTATCTGTTCAATCCCGACTTTATTCGTCCTATAACCGTGACCGATGAGCAGCGTCCGGGAATCAAGCCACACAATATCCCCAGCTTCGGAAGTGCCCGGATTCTCCACTTCGCCCATCACCCGGATGCCCAACTCTCCACAAAAATCGGCGTGAGCACGAGCCTCCGCCACGCGACTTTGTTTGCCCGGATTCATCAGCAGAAGCCCATAGTCCGTAGCCAACGACGCATCATGCGCGTATACCGCATCCAGCGTTAGCGGCTCCGTCGAGGGCAGGTTCACAAGCTCGGCTCCTCTTTCGCTAAGCAAGCGGCACAGAATCTCATGCTGACGCTGCGCGATGCTGAAATCAGGAGCGCGCTGAAATCCCAACTTCCGCCAAGCCGCTGACTTCGCTGCCACATTCCAGCCCGCGTTAGCAGGGGAACAGACCATCACTCGGAGCAATTCTCCGGTCATGGAATGCCCGTTGTACGCTTTCGGATTCACTGCATCGGATTGCTTACTATGAGGACGCAAAACAGAAGGCACAGGAGAATTCTCGCACGATTCCTTCTGCACACAAAGACAGCCCACGAATGTCGATCTCCATCGTCGCCTGTACCTACGTTATATCTTGCCTAAGTGTCCGCCCGTGATATACATATCAGCGGTATCCGTCCCTTACTACGTGCAAGCGGTTCAAGTTTCACGCGACAAAAAGCGCATTTCGATTCCCGCCTTCCGCCCTGATGCGGAAGATGTCAGGAGCCCTATGAAAGCGTCCTTATCTTCGTCATTGCCCGCGCGTCTGTTTCTTTGCGTGTTCGCCCTCCTATTCGTAAGCCAATTTGTGTTTGCACAAGGCGCAGCTACAGGAGATCTGCATGTTACCGTCAAAGATCCCAAGGGCAACGTGGTCGCCAACGCCAGCGTCACCGTAATTGATGCCGACAAGGGCCTGCAACGCGACGGCAGCAGCGATGGAGAGGGCGGCTACAGTGTTCGCCAGCTAGCCCCCGGCAGTTACAACGTTACGGTGTCCGCGCCCGGCTTCGGCAAAATGGAAACTACCGGCGTCGCAATAACCGTTGGAAGCATGGCCGAGTTGCCGGTAACGCTCGCGGTGGCGGGCGGCAAAGAAGTAGTCGAGGTCAGTTCTCAGGCCGACGTCATCGAAACTTCGCGCAGTTCCACCACCGATACCATCGGGCAACGCCGAATCGATAACCTGCCAATCAACGGCCGCAACTACATCAATTTCACGCTTACGGATTCGCAAGTCCTTCGCGACAACGCGCCAAACACCGGCGCCGCGCCTACTTCCGGCCTCAACATCAGCGGCCAGCGCGCCCGCTCCAACCTCGTCAATGTCGATGGCGCCGATGCCACCGACAATGGAACGAACGGCGTGCGTTCCACTGTTTCGCAAGAGGCCGTGCAGGAATTCCAGATCATCACCAACAGCTATGCCGCGGAATACGGCCGCGCCTCCGGCGGTGTCGTCAACATCATTACCCGCTCCGGATCGAACGAGTTTCACGGCGACGTCTACGGCTTTCTGCGCGATCGGGATTTCCAGGCTGTCAATCCTTTCAGCACGACTCCCAATCCCGCCTACACTCGCGTTCAGGGCGGAACAGCTTTTGGCGGTCCTATCAAGAAAGACAAAACGTATTATTACTTTGCCTACGAAATAACTCGCCGCCACGAGACCGGATTCTCCAGTATCGGCCAAGGCAATTTTGGGCTGCAACCCTTCAACACCGCGCTGGTTGGCCTGCCGCTCGGAACGTTGCAGTTGACCCCGGATCAAATCGGCTTCCTCACCAACCCCAACCTGCTCGCGGCAGAAGCGGCGAATCCTGGCATAGCCTTGGCGGTCGGTGATTATGCCGCCATCGCCGGCGCATCTTCCGGCATGGCCGTGAACGGAGCATGGCCGACAAACATGGGCGGGCTTCCTGGATTCATCTCAACCTGCCAAGCGCCCGGAACCTGCTTCGTGCCTGCGTCTTACCAAACGCTAGCCTCGCAGGAAGGCAACTTCCCCGTCTTCGAAGGCACCAGCGTCTATTCGCTTCGCCTCGATCACAATGTGAGCAACAGTAATCGCCTCACCCTGCGTGGCAACGTCAGCCCCAGCACGCAGACCGGCATCGAGGTCAGCGGACAAGATCAGCCTTTCGGCCAGAACGCGTACTCCCGCACATCGCAACAAACTTTCCGTGACGTTGCCGGCGTTTTGCAGGACACCTGGACTATCGGCAACAACAAAGTGAATGAGTTCCGCTTTCAGTTCGCGCGGCGCGGCCTGTCGTACTTCTACAACACGGCGATTCCCGGCGGATCAGATCCCGCGGTTAATATCCCCGGCTACGCCTATTTCGGACGCGAGCCCTACTCATACATTCAGCGCGTAGAAAAGCGCTATCAGTTCACTGACAATTTCTCCTGGAGCATCGGCCGCCACGATACAAAATCCGGAGTCGATTTTAACTACATCCCAATCCAGGCTACTTTCACCGTCAACTACGGAGGCGTGTACGACTTCGGCGCGATCTCGGCGGCGAACGCGCTTCCCGGTGCCGTTTTCGGAGCGTTGACCGCGTCGGTCCCCACCGGCACCACCATTCCTGGACTCTCCGCCGTGCAAGCCTACGGCTTCGGCGTTCCGGGCGACTTTATTCAAGGCCTTGGCAGCCCGAGTGACAAGTTTTCTAACAAGCCGCTTGGCGTGTTCTGGCAGGATTCCTGGCGCGCTCGCCACAATCTCACTCTGAATTACGGCGTCCGCTACGACATCGAATTCCCTCCACAACTCAAGCCTCTGCAAGGTCTCGCTCTCAACGCCTACAACGAGCTCGGTTTGCAAAAGGGAATTAAGACGGACGCAAATAACATTCAGCCGCGTTTCGGCCTCGCCTGGGATCCCAAGGGCGATGGCAAAACGGTGATCCGCGCCTCCTACGGAATGTTCTACGACCATCCCTTGCTTGGGCTTTATTTTCTCGGCGATGCGTCCGATGGCTCGACCAGCGGCCAGTTGGCATTTGCCGGCACGGGACCCTGCAGCATTCCACTGGGAGCCACCAGCAATCCGGCGAACCTGAATGCGGTCCCCATATTTCAGGGCCTGACGAATCAACCTCAATGCGCGGCCTCGCCTTTCCCGCAGGCCACCGCCAACATGTTCTATGAGCCCAACCAGCAGCAGTTTCAGGC
>PLBX01000293.1 GCA_003135495.1 Acidobacteriaceae bacterium
GTGTTGTAGTGTACGAGGCCGATGCGGAGGAAGCCGCCGGATTTTTCGACGTCGAGATGCTCGGTCAGGTTCAGGGCGTAGTAGTTGCCATCCCAGGTGAAGAAGCCGCGCTCGCCTAGCTTTGTCGCCAGCTCGAGCGGAGTATGTCCATCGATTCGGACTACGAAAGTCGCACACCGGTTATCGAAGCGCTGAGGGTCGCTGATGCCGTAGAGCTTTAATCCCGGAATCGTGTTCAGTCCCGCGATCATCTTCTCCATCATCTCGCGTTCGTGTTGGTGGACGGCTGAGTGGGCGGCCAAGATTGCACCGCGTCGCGTGGTGACTGCGGGGTTCGCGCGGCGGCCGAGTTCTTCCCAGTAATCCACGCAGGCTTTGATACCCGCGATGCATTCGTGATTCAGCGTTCCCCACTCCCAACAATTTGGAATATTGTCGGTGTTAGGGCGCACTTTGTAGGGACGAATTTTTTTCAGAAGTTCGCGCTTGCCGTAGAGAACGCCCATGTGCGGACCGAAAAATTTGTAAGTCGAGCACACTAGAAAATCGCAGTCGAGGGCGCGCACATCAATCGCTCCGTGCGGAGCGTAGTGGACGGCGTCGATATAACTGAGGGCTCCGGCTTGCCGCGCCAGTCGCACCACTTCGGCGACATCATTGATCGTTCCAACGGCATTCGACGCATAACCGACCGCCACCAGGCGCGTGCGTTTTCCAATTTTTGCGGCCAGATCGTCCATATCGAGCGTGCAATCGTCTTCGTTAAACTTCACGGTACGGATGATCACGCCTTTTTCTTCAAGCGCCTTCCAGGGCGAGAAGTTTGCGTCGTGATCGAGCAGGGTGAGGACAATTTCATCGCCGGGGCCAAGGTCACGCCCGAGCGCTCGGCTCATGGCGAAAGTCAGCGTGGTCATGTTCGCGCCGAAAATAATTTCATCCGCATCGCAATTAAGGAAGTCAGCCATGGCCGCGCGTGCGTCCGCGATCATGCGGTCCGTATTGCGGCTGGTCTCGTAAGCGCCGCCGATGTTGGCGTTATTGCGACACAGATAATCGGAGATGGCGTCAATTACGCGCTGCGGAACCTGAGTTCCGCCGGGGCCATCGAGAAATACCGCGGGGTGCGTAGCGGAGCGTCCCTTAACAGTTTGGGCGAGTGCAGGAAATTGCGAGCGCACCCAAGCCATGTCTAGCGCGTGATTTGCAGAGGTCAGGTTTGAACGAGAAAGCGTTTGGTCAGCCGTGGGCATGGCTGACATTGTAATTGAGGCGCGTGCTTTGTAGATGGGTCGCGGCCGAGAAGGGCCCCCTAATCTCAGATGGTTTCAGGCGGTTGCTGCCGCGCTGCGCTCGGCTTGGACGAGCGAGGGCGCTCGTCCCCGCACAGGTGCTTCAGGCGACGCGTTCGGGAGGACTGGACTTCTTGCTCTTGCCGTTGCCGGAAGCGGCGTTGTTGGCCGAATCTACGCGGATTCGCGTAGCGCGCGCCGTTTCCTGCACCAAATCGTCGGTGGCGCGCGGTTCGCCGCCGGCCATCACTGATCCGGCTGCTAAGGCGAAACGCAAGGCATCCGCTTGATCGTCAAAATATAAAACTACTTGTCCTGACATATCACTTCTCCTGGGCCTGACTTTCGAGAACCTGAATTACCGCAGGCAACTTGAAAGACCAAAAAATTATGACGCAGGTGGCGCAGCGATAAACGAGCATCGCTGAATTTCAATTCCAGTTCCATGATTGTCTGGGAATGCCTGCTCCGGTGATAGTGCTTTTGTTGGTTCTCGCGCGAGTCGGATTGAGGATATCTTTACGATCCGGCGGCGCGGATGAAGTCTGCCAGCATTCCGTACGCGGTGGCGTAGAGACCAGGATTTTCTTCCGTGATAGTGAGGCCGGGAAAAATGTCGGTTTCAAAGTGAATGATGGACGATGTTCCGCTGGCGAGCGCCATCGGATCGGTAAGCGGAATCTGCTCAGGCCGAACAGACGCGTTCACAGTAGACCCTTCTCGTCGGGCTTGGCATACGAGTTTATAGGGCGTGCTTGCATTCCGCGCGGCGCGCACGCTTTCGGTGCTCAGTTCGCGAATGCCTTGGCGTTGCACTTTATCCGGTGGCAGACGAACGCCCATGATTACGTTCACGAGCGCGGCTACTTTTACGGCCGCATCCCATCCGTCGATGTCATAGCTGGCGTCGGTTTCCGCAATACCCAGACGCTGCGCCCCAGCGAGGGAGCCGTCGAAGCTTAGGCCCTTCTCCATCCCCGTGAGAATCACGTTCGTTGTGGAGTTAAGAATTCCTTTGAATCCTTTAACCTCGATCGCCGGCAGACAGTTGNNGAGTTGAGGATTCCGTGAAAGCCCTGAAGGTGGATCGCGGGGAGCTGATCGAACAGCGAGAAGATGGGAACGCCGTCCATGACAGTCGATTCGAATAGGAACTGCTTGCCGCGGCGCTTCGCTAATTGACTCAGATCTTCGTAGGCATGGACAATCGGCCCCTTGTTGGCGGTAATGGCGTGGGCTCCGTGCTCGAGCGCGGCTCGAAGATGGTCGATTGCTGGCTGCCCGTTTTCGACGTTGAGAGAAGTAGCCTCGAAGAGCACATCGGCCTTAGCCGCATCCAGCCAATCGCTATAACCGCGGCATTGCTCTCCGTGAATTGCCGCAAACGCACCAGAACCTGCCGCGCCCAGAAGTTCGGTAACAGAAAAGCCGGTCGAGTTGACGCGCCAGCCGATTCGCCTGGATGCAACGCCCGTTATGCACCATTCGATGCCGTAGCGCTGACGCAATTCGCCATCTTTCTTTTGCAAAAGTTCAACCAGCGTGCGATTAACATTTCCGAATCCGACAAGGCCGAGGCGATACAGCTTCATGAGTGCGAGAGTATATCAAGCGCATGCTCAGTGCGGTGGCAACCTGTCAAATTCAGGATGGAATTTTAAGATTCGGCGAGGCTTGCTTCTGAATTCGAGGCTCGAAGATTTTATTTTCTCGTGTTTCGGTATATGACGATTTAAGGATAGAATGACGAAACGCAGTTCTTTCTTTTTCCTGCATTAGCAGGGAGCGATCGGGATCAGTTTGGTGAATGCCACCGAAAATCGGACGTGGGTTAGAGCGTTATGCGGGCTCTGCATTGCTATCGTCTGCGTGATGGGGACGGTGCAGGCCACCCACTCGCACCCGGAAAATTCGACCACATCCCATCACAACTGCACGATCTGCGCCAGCGTACATGCTGGAATCAACAGCCAAGCGGTCGAAGCCGCGCCGGTTATGGCGACTACGGCGCTGTCAATTCCGGTTACGCAAGTCTCACCAATCTTCCGTACCACCACCACGCAGTTTATTCGTCCCCCTCCAGTGTTCTGGTCCGCTAGCCGATAAGTTTCCCATCGAACCGCGATCTCGATCTCACGTCTTTTTCCCTTTTTGACGGGGATCGAACTCGCCCCAGAACTATTTTTGGAGGCATCATGCATTTATCTAATAAAAGTTTTATGGTTGCGGCTATTGTCGCCATCGTCGTGATATTCAATGCCGGCGCCGCTAGCGCGCAATCGGGAGGGAGTTCGGGATCCATCAGCGGTACAATTGCCGACCCTTCCGGCGCCGTGGTGGCGAATGCAGGCATCGAGATACACAATGCGGTCAGCGGATTCGACCGGACTACTACGACAGACGCTAACGGAAGATTCAGCTTTCCAAACGTACCTTTTAATCCTTATCACATGACGGTAACGGCCCAGGGATTCGCTCCGTATGCGCAGGATGTTGAGGTACGGTCGCTGGTCGGGGTCAACGTGAAAGTCGGTTTGGCGGTCGCAAGCAGCACCGACACAGTCACGGTCGAGGCGGGGACGGACCTGTTGGAAAATGACCCAACAAGTCATACCGATATTGATCGCGGATTGTTCGACAAGATTCCGCTGGAAAGCGCTTCGTCGTCGGTCAGCTCGCTGGTGACCTTGGCCACGCCGGGAGTTGCCGCCGATTCCAATGGCCTGTTTCATGGTTTGGGTGACCACGCGCAAAATTCCTTCTCGGTGGATGGCCAGGCGATTACGGACCAGCAGAGCAAAGTATTTTCGAACCAGATTCCAGTAGATTCGATTCAGTCGCTGGAGGTGATCGAAGGCGCGCCGCCCGCGGAATACGGAGGCAAGACTAGCCTCGTGATTGTAGCGACCACGCGCTCGGGACAAGGAGTGACGACGCCGCACGGCAGCATCACCGCTTCGTACGGGTCGTTTGGTTCTTCGAATGCCGGCTTCGAACTTGCTTACGGCGGGAAAAATTGGGGAAACTTTGTCTCCATCAGTGGACTGAATAGCGGACGGTTTCTGGATCCGCCGGAATTTGAGGTCATGCATGATAAGGGAAATGAAGAAAACGTATTCGACCGTATCGACTATCAAATATCAACTGCGGATTCTCTTCATCTGAACCTCGGTTATTCGCGTTCGTGGTTTCAGAGTCCTAATTCATACGATCAGGAATTTCACTTCGGTCTGGTTAATCCCGTGAATGGCGCTCCTTTGGGAGCCACGGACCAGAGGCAGAAGATCGGAACCTTCAACATCGCTCCGACCTGGACGCACGTGATCAATCCCTCCGCTGTGTTTACGTTCGGCGGCTACGTGCGGCGTGACGACTACAATTACTATCCGAGCGCCGATCCGTTTGCAGACCTGGCTCCGGATCTGCAAAGCGAGACAGTGACCCAGTCCCGTAGTCTTACAAATGCAGGACTACGCTCGGATTTCACTTACGCGAAGGGCATTCACAACCTGAAGACCGGAATAACTTATCAAGATACTGTTTTGACTGAGAATGATCGTATCGGCATTGTCGATCCGACCTTCTATCCCGCCGCCGCAGCGTTCTACAACTGTCTTGACGCGCAAGGCAACCCGATTCCCGGTACGCAGTGCGCTGCCCTGAAGCCTTACGACCTGACGCAAGGGGGATCTTTATTTCCCTTCCATGGCCACACGGACGTGAAGGAAACCGCTCTGTATATCCAGGATGCAATTACTAAGGGAAGTTGGTCATTCAACCTGGGAATTCGAGGCGATCTGTATAACGGATTGTCGGTTGGGCGGCAGGCAGAGCCTCGGCTTGGGATCGCTTATCACCTTAAGCCGAGCAATACTATTCTGCGAGTTTCGTACGCCCGCAGTCTGGAGTCGCCGTTCAACGAAAATCTGGTCATTGCCAGCACAGGTTGCAGCGTCCCTTTTCTTGCCGCCTTGGTGCCCCCGCTTGGTGTGCCTTGCAATTCCGGTCCGATCACTCCGGGATATCGCAATGAATTCCATGCCGGGTTACAACAAGCGTTGGGACGCTACCTGGTCTTCGATGGAGAGTACATCTGGAAGTACACTCACAACGGCTATGACTTCGGTATCGTAGGCAGTACGCCAATAACCTTCCCGATCGAGTGGCGCAGTTCAAAAATCCCAGGATTTACCGCTCGCGTGAGCGTTCCCAACTACCACGGATTCACTGCATTCATCGCGATGTCCAGCGTCGCTGCGCGTTTCTTCCTGCCTCAAGTTGCGGGGCTGCCGATTATTCCTCCCGCGACCGGGGTATTCCGCATTGACCATGACGAGAAGTTCAACCAGACGACGCACTTTCAGTACCAGCCGTGGAAAACCGNNGGCGCTTCGACAACGCTGAATGGCCAGCCCGCAATTAATCTGATCAACACCATCAGCGGCGCTCCCTTAACTGCCGACCAGGAGTTCCAGGCTGGCTTCACCTGCAATGGCGTGCACGCGACCGTTACTCAAGCGTTGCCCAGTCCTTGCCTTGCATCACAGTTTGGTTCCACTCTGATTAATGTTCCGGCGCCGGGCACGGAGAACGACGATCACAATCCGCAGCGTATCAAGCCGAGGAGCCTCTTCGATCTCTCGTTGGGCCACGACAACCTTTTTCACGGTGAAAGGTACAAGTGGAGTGCTCAATTTACGGTCATCAATTTGACCAATAAGCTGGCGCTCTATAACTTTCTTTCAACTTTCAGCGGGACGCATTATGTGACGCCGCGAACCCTGACGGCGCAGATCGGGTTCCAC
>PLBX01000360.1 GCA_003135495.1 Acidobacteriaceae bacterium
GCGTAACTGATCCAACGCTGCCTGCACCTCGCGCTTGTCCTGAGTGAAGTCAACCAGTATCTGCGGCTTCATGTCATAGGAAATTACAGACACCCAATCATCTTTCTGGAGGGTGCTCGCAAATGCATACGATGCGCGCAAGGCTTCAACTATGAAGGAATAACGAGTCGATGCAAACTCCACCAATAAAACCGCAGTAATGGGAGCTTTGGTCTGATTGAAAGTCGAAATCGTCTGCTGCGTACCATCTTCCAGTATCTTGAAATTTTCTTTTCTCAGGCCCGGTACGGTTTGGCCATCCTTCGTAGTGACAAGCACGTCGAGAGCCACGACCGGCACTTCGACCCTGATCGAGTAGTCTGGCATGTTCTCGATTTTCTTAGGCTTTTCCGGTGGAAGCGGCGGGGGCTCTTCTTTCTTCTTGGGAATCACATACGGTCCAACGTCGTTTTGCGGACCGCCTGCTTCGGGCGGCGCTTCTTGTTTATTTGGATTGGCAGGGACCTGCTGCGAGCTATCCTGTGCGGCCGAGGTAGTTACTTTAGTAACTAGCGACAGAAAAACTAAAATCAACCAAATCAACTGCTTACGCGAAGGAGTGTACAAATCACCCCTCTCGCCTGACGTGAAACAAAACATGGGGAGCCCTCGAAAAATTCTATGCTAGTATAAATCCAACAACTCCGCGGTTGGGATATTTTGCGGGCCTTCAGATGGTCTCTCCCTGGCAAAAATCCTCTCATCGCGCGCGGAGTCAAATGCAAAAAAGGTTTGGTCGTTTTTTTGACCTCCGGGGCAATGCATGGGTAAAGCTGTATCTTCACTAGTCGGCGTCTTTTTGTATCTTCTATCTTCTGCGCTGGCTTCCGCACAAAATGTAACTGCAGCGGACCGATTATTGCCCGCCTTGGCTAAGTCCGGAATCGTTACTCCGGCAATCATGCCATTGGATCAGATCCACGCGGGCATGAGAGGCACGGCCCTCACGGTATTCCAGGGCGTAAAACCCGAATCGATGGACGTCGAAGTTCTGGGCGTGATGCATAACACAAACGGCCCCAAAGGCGACATTATTCTGGTTCGCCTACACGGAACTAAACCCGAATACACGGGAGTAGTCGCGGGCATGAGTGGCAGCCCGGTATATTTCGACGGAAAACTGGCGGGAGCGCTTGCCTTCCGCATTGGCGAATTTTCGAAAGAGCCGATCGCAGGAGTGACTCCGATTGAAGAAATGATGGAGATCAATGCCCTCGATCGACGTCCGCCACCATCGCGCGCGAAAATTCCCGCTGGCGAGCGACAAGATGGCTCCCATGCCGGTCAAAGCGCTTCGACTCAGACCTCAAGCCCGGGCGAAACACCCGCATTTCCAGCGTTGAACCGAAGCAATTATTTGACCCCCATTGAAACGCCGCTCGTGTTCAACGGCTTCTCTGAGGAGACGTTGCAGCGCTATTCATCGCAATTTGCTGCGGCGGGAATCGTTCCCGTGATGGGCATAGGCTCGTCCAGCGATAGCAAACAGCCGGAGCCCATCGAGGCCGGATCCGCCGTTAGCGCCGTTCTGGTTCGCGGAGATATGGATATCGCGGCCACTTGCACGGTGACGTACGTCGATCCCCAGCGCTTGCTTGCCTGCGGACATCCTCTCTTGCAGTTTGGCGAAGTCGACCTGCCGATGACCAAGGCGACGGTACTGGCCACTCTGCCTTCGCCCATGAATGCTTTCAAGATCGTTAATACCACGGAGACGGTCGGCGCGTTCGTGCAGGACCGGCAGTCCGGCATTATGGGCGTCCCTGGCCGCGAATCGAAGATGATTCCGGTGACCGTCGCGATGCACAGCGGAAGTGCAACCAAAGAATTCCACTACGAAATTTTGAATAATGCGAAGCTCAGCCCGCTAGCGATGACCGCCACCGTCTTTAATGCGTTGCATGGCACCAACGAATATGGCGAGGATATTACTTATCGCATGAATGGCGTGCTGAGCGTGCGGGGCTATTCCGACGTTACGCTGCAGAACATGTTTTCTCCGCAAGACAATGGACAGCCCGCGGCCGCCATGGCTGCGGCCACGATCGGCGATCGCTTTGGGCGCATTTATACCAATGCTTTCGACGTGCCCGACATTTCGGGAGTGAAGCTCGATTTCGATCTTGTCCGCGAACGCCGCTCCGCGCGCCTGGAAGCGTCGCGAACCGATGTGACCGAAGCTCGGCCCGGCGACCAGATTATGGTCGAGACGGTTATTCGCCCCTATCGCGGCGAGCGCCTGGTTCGTCAGATCCCCATTAAGATTCCAACTTCGACTTCGAAGGGAACGCTGCGCATCCTGGTAAGCGATGGAGATACTCTCGATCGCGTTCATCACGGCACGCCCATGATGAATCACGGGCTTGGCTTAGCGCCAACGATCGCTTTGCTGAATAAAGAACGCGCCAACGATCGCGTCTACGTTTCGCTAATCGAGTCCGATCCCGAAGCCATGATCGCGGATAAAGTCATGCCCACGCTGCCGCTCTCCGTCATGAACGTAATGGAAAACATGCGCGGCACGCAGGACATGGTTGTGCTTGGCGAGTCCTCAGTCAGTGAAGCTTGGACCGAGCCGCTCGACTACGTAGTCTCCGGCGCGCAGATGCTGACGATCAATATCAAATAAGTGGCTTGTGGAGCGACGGGCATCTCGCCCGTCCATTGCATCGTGGCCGGGCGGGGACGCCCGGCTCTCCATCGGAATCCTGCAAATCCCGTAAAATGAGTTATGCGTTTGTCTTGTAAGTGGTTTGCCCCTCTAGTAACGCTTCTCATCTCCGCTCTAACGTTCTCGGTACTCGCTTTAGCTGAGGGTACCCGCACCTGGGAGCAATCCACCTTTGACGAATTACTCAAAGGCACTCCGAAGGGAGTAGCGCTACGCAGTCAGGGCGGCCTCGAACTCGCTCCCGCATTTAAAGCGCTCGCGACTACGCCTTCCACATACATCTGGTCAATCGCGTCCGACGCGGAGGGCAACGTCTACGCCGCTGCCGGATCGCCCGCCCGCGTCTATCGCATCACGCCGAGTGGCGAGATCACCACGATCCTCGAGCCTCAGGAGTTGCAAGTTCAAGCTTTGGTGGTTGATAAGAAGAGTGGCGTTGTCTATGCCGCCACGGCTCCCGATGGCAAAGTGTACCGCTTGGCTCCCGGCCGCGTTA
>PLBX01000284.1 GCA_003135495.1 Acidobacteriaceae bacterium
TACATGGCGCCGGAGCAGGTGCGTGGCGAAGCTTCCGATCCGCGCACCGACATCTTTGCCTTTGGCGCCGTGCTCTACGAAATGCTTTCCGGGGCGCGCGCCTTCCGCCGCAGCACGGCGGCAGAAACTATGACGGCGGTGTTGAATGACGATCCGCCGGATTTGTCCACTTCGTCGTCCGATTCCACGCGACTAGTCTCTCCCACGCTCGAACGCATTGTGCGCCGGTGCCTGGAAAAAAGCCCGGAACAGCGCTTCCAGTCGGCTCGCGACCTGTCGTTTGCGTTGAGTGCGCTATCGGGAAGCGAGGCCAGTGGGGCGGTGCGCGCCGCCGAAGCTTCTCGCCGGAGGCCGCTGCTGCCGTGGCTCACCTCGGCAGTGGTGCTGGTGGTGGTTGCCGGCGCGACGTGGTTTGTGGCGCGCCGTCCCGGGCCCACGACCCGCATGCAGTTCGCCCTGGCAGTTCCCGATGAAATGAACATCAGCCACATGGCGCTGTCGCGCGACGGCTCCATGCTGGTGTTTGTTGCGCCGGAGGAAAGCTCCGCGTTGCCCATGCTGTACCTGCAGCGCATCGGCACCTCCAGCGTGACGCTTCTGCCGGGCACCCAGGGCGCGAGCTATCCCTTCTGGTCGCCCGACGGCGCCTACGTCGCGTTTTTCGCCAATGGCAAATTGCAGAAAATGGCCATCGCAGGCGGCACACCCCAGGTCCTCGCCACCGCTTTGGCGGGACGCGGCGGCAGTTGGGGAAGCAAGGGGGTAATCGTTTTCGCCCCGGATGCTCAAAGCTCCCTTCAACGAATAAATGTCGATGGGACGGGAATAGCGCTGGTCACTCAGAGCACCAGGATGGCGGAGGATCAATCGCACCGTTGGCCTCTTTTTCTTCCTGATGGCGATCACTTTCTATTCTGGGCCGGTAATTTCGGAAACCTGAAGGGTGATCGAGCGAGCGGCATCTACCTCAGCTCTCTTGCAGGAAAGGAAAGAAAGCTGGTTAGTCTCTGCCATTCAAGTTTTGCTTTTGACGCGCACAATTTGTATTACGCGGATGACCAGAGGCAGCTGGTGAGCATTCCTTTTGACCCCTCCTCAGGCACGATTTCCGGAAGCACTTCCGTGGTCGCGAATTCGGTCGGATTCCAACCCGCGACCTATTGGTCGGCTCTGACCGTGGCGCTGAATGGAACGTTTATATACAACACAAGCGTGGGAGCGGCGCAGTCCGTACTTACATGGATGGATCGATCCGGAAAAGAACTCGGCCACATCGGCGCCGCTGCTGTCACTGCGAACCCCACGCTTTCGCCCGAAGGTGGCCGTGTCGCAGCGGATATCAGCGATCTGAAGGCGAATAACGTTGATATCTGGATTGAAAGCACATCGGGAGGCGGCAACTCGCGCTTTACGTTTGATCCGTCGGAAGAAGTGGTCGGTGTTTGGTCGCGAGACGGCAGCATGATCGCTTACCGCATCGCCGATTCCGACGGCGCGAGTATAAATATAAAGACCGCAACTGGCCTCGAGCGCGAGAAGAGGAGATATACCATCCCTAGATCGTCATTTGGTGACTATCTCCCTAATTCATGGTCTGTGGACGGTCAGTACATTCTATGCACCCATCAGAATGAGACAGGTTCCGACTTGGAGTTATTGCCTGTCTCCAGCGGCGAGCCAACCCGCTTTCTAACTAGTAACGGCAGCGAGACGAATGGGCAGTTTTCTCCCGATGGAAAATGGGTAGCCTATGCGTCCGACGAATCCGGCAATTGGGAGATTTACGTGACTTCGTTTCCCGGGGCCGCTGGAAAATGGCAAGTGTCGCGCGGTGGTGGCTCCGAGCCGCGCTGGCGGGGGGACGGAAAAGAAATTTTCTATATCGCGCCAAACGGCATGTTGACCGCCGTTCCGGTGAGTGGCGAAGGAATTTTCTCGACCGGAACGCCGGCGCCTTTGTTCCAGACTCGAGGGCGCGCTGCGATTTCCAGCACCGATGTTTTTACTTATGATGTCGCTAAAGACGGGAAACGATTTCTCGTAAACCGCTATGTTGCGCCGGAGCATATCGCTCCGCTGACCATCCTGCTGAATACTCCGGCCAGCAATTAATTTCTCCGTGATGCGGTGCGAAAGCCTACACCACCAAGGACACTAAGGTACACGAAGGAAGTAGTAGCACCGCGCCGCGTCGCGTATAAACGCTAGTTCTGGACCTGCTATTAGTGCACTTCCGCGATGAGCAACCCAAACGGCTCAAGCGAGACTTCGTTGCTTTGGGCCGAGGCAGCTTGCGAAGCGATCAACACCTTCAGGCTTGATGGTGCACTGGCAGAGCCGAAGCCCAGAGGCGAAAGATCGAAGCGTACCTTTCTTGGTGTCGATGACATATTCAAGGCCACCAGAACGGCCTCTCCCTTATAGCTGCGCAGGTAAGACATCACGTTGGGATCGTTTTTGTTGAGCGCGACGTAGCTGCCTTCGAGTAAAGCCTGGTTGGTGTGCCGCAGCGCCAAAACTTTCTTGTAGAGATTAAGAACTGAATTCGCGTCTTGAGATTCGCTGGCTACATTGTGCGTCATATAGGTAGGCGGCACTGGGAGCCATGGAGTCGCATCGCTGAAACCAGCATTTGGCGCGGTGTTCCACTGCATGGGCGTCCGTTCGCCATCGCGGCCTTTTTCTTTGGGCCAGCCGGTGCGGCCAATCGGATCTTTAACATCTTCTCTGCGGATCGGATCGTTATTCTCCATTCCGATTTCTTCGCCGTAATACATGATGGGCGTGCCGCGTAGGGTCAGGTAGAAAGCGCCCATCAACTTTGCGATGGCGTCATTATTCTTGCCGTCCCCATAGCGGTTATACGATCGCTGGATGTCGTGATTGCTGATCACGAACACGGGCCAGCCGTGAGCGGCATCTACGGCCGCGATCTGGCGGCGAAATTCGGGGGGCGAAAGTTGGTTGACCATGGTGAACATGAAATCCATGGGTAACTGGAGCTCATGGCTGCCTTGACCGTAGTAGCGGTCCAGTTCGGCGATATTCGAGGTCCAGGTTTCGCCAATGAGCACGGCATTATAATCGTCCGCTACTTTGCGCAATTTCTGGAGCTCTTCGTGAACCTGCGGGAGTTTATCGTTGTACTGGTTCTCCATATTCGGATCACCTTGTGCATTGGTGCCCGGAAGAACTGGATTGTCGCGCAACTCGGGGTCTTCAAATAGAGTATCAACTGCATCGAGCCGGAATCCGGAGACCCCGCGCTGGTACCACCACCGAGTGGTATCGAGCATCGTTTTTTCAACCGCTGGATTTCGCCAATTCAGATCGGGCTGCTGCTTATAAAAGAAATGATAAAAATACTGATTCGTGGTTGGATCCAGTGTCCATGCCGAGCCGCCGAAGATTGAGATCCAGTTATTCGGCGGCTTGCCTGGACCTTTGCCGTCGCGCCAGATATACCAGTCGCGATGTGCCGAGGTGCGGGAAGACTTTGAATCCAGAAACCAGGGATGTTGATCAGACGTATGATTCGGTACGAAGTCCAGGATGATTTTGACGTTCTGTTTCCTTCCTTCAGCAACCATGCCATCGAAATCCGCTAAGGTGCCATACATGGGATCAATGTTTTCGTAATCCGAAACGTCATAGCCGAAATCGACTTGCGGTGAGGGATAGCACGGACTGATCCAGATGGCATCGACACCCAGATTGTGCAGATAACTCATTTTGGAACTGATGCCGTTAAGATCACCAATTCCATCATTGTTGCTGTCCGCAAAACTGCGCGGATAAATCTCATAAAATACCGCGTGCTGCCACCATTGATGACCCTCGGCATCAACTGGAGTGTTTTGCGCAACGGCAAAAAAAGAACAACACAACAACACCAAAATGGCCAATAGAACAAAGCGCGATAGCGAAGTTGGCGATGGCGAGGCGGAACACCAGGGCATTAGTTTTTCTCCACTACAAAAAGTTAAAGTGTCGCGCAAGTTGGTAGATCCAAGTCGGCGGCTTATAGATAAACCAACGCGCTAAACACCTTTAATGGAAACCAACCGCCGTCATTGCGGCGACCGGTTCGGGATTCTTCATGAATGTGTCCCACACGAATCCGGTGCGTTGATTCTCGGCCATCAACATCATGATACCCAAATCAATTCCAAGCACATGCGGGTCATACCACCCGGAGAGTGGATTAAATGCGTCCACGAAGCTGTATCTCTGCCATGCTTTCGGAAACCAGTTCTGAATGTTGCGCAGCACCTCAATGCAGTCGGCCGCCAGAAACGGAATCGATCCGCCCGCCGCGCACGGAACGATCGAGCCGTCTATGGGGCCCATTGGTGGCGCTCCACCCCATATGACATAGCCGTTCTGCGAGTCGGAAGAGGTGATTCCCCATAGCTTGTCCGAATAATCCGAGAACTGAGTACCTAAAGACTCCCCGCAGAATAATTTGTGCGCTTGCGTAGCCGTTACCGAGTTGTTGAAGTAATTAGCGTAGGCGTCTTGTTTGTTTCGAAAGTTAAACCAGGCATGCGAATACTGATGAATAAAAAGCGGCGCGATAGTATTTGTAACGTAGGTCAAGTCCTGGAAAGTGAGCGTCGGGCGCGAAATCTCCTGCCAGGAACTCGCGGGAATATGCTTTACTGGGGCGCCAATGGCCAATAAATAAAGCATCATCAGCTCCGAGTAAGTATCCCATCGCGCATGTAGGAATCCATTTTCAGGCGTCCAACCCATGGAGAATGTGGATCCATTGTTGAGCATCCACGGCCAATCGATGCGTTGATAAAGCTCCGTCGCCAGGTCCGTGACCTGCTGATCCTGGAAATGCTGACGACAGGTCAACACGCCGCATAAGAGAATGGCGGTATCAATTGAGGAAAGCTCGGAGCGGTCTATTCGCTGACCAGAATTAATATCCACGAAGTGATAAAAGAAGCCGTAATGGCTCGGCATCTCATTGAGCAGAAAATTTAAAGTGGTTTGAACGCGATCGAGAATGGCGCTTCTCGACATGTAGCCGCGCTGGTCGGCAATGCACAGGGCAGTCAGGCCGAAGCCGGTAGCCGCGATACTCGATATAGTGAGACTGTCGATCCCGTTGGCGCGGGCGCGGTCCTTGACTTGGCCCGTTGTAGAACTGGCTTGCTCCCAAAAATAAAGGAAGATGGCGCGCTCGATGGTATCCAGAAATGCATCGTCATCGAGTTCCTTCGCCCCGGAAATCTCATTCGACTTCGAGTCGCCGCAAGATATGCTGAGCAATCC
The DNA here is from genome assembly GCA_003135495.1 of Acidobacteriaceae bacterium. GTDB lineage: Bacteria > Acidobacteriota > Terriglobia > Terriglobales > Acidobacteriaceae > Acidiflorens. The sequence continues at coordinate 5,287 of PLBX01000284.1, forward strand.
CGAACCCAGCAAAGGAGAGATGAGAATAGTCTTTCCTAACCGCGCAAGCCATTCCCGGCGGGTTGAAAGAGTCGTTGGAATACTGGCCCTCACGAAGAACGATGCAAAAAAGACAGATATTACCGCGATTATAACTTCTTGGTAGGCCCTGCCAGCGTTACTTGAGTTGAATGATCGCCAGACCGTTGGCGGCGATATCAAGAGTCAAATCGTTTCCATTCAAGTCCATGACCCCGGGAGGAGGCATCTCCGCGGCCTGTTGCAACGCCTTGATTTGTTGTTGTGTCGGGTAACGTGGCTGGCCCATCCGCTCATATAACGGATGCACGTCCCCATGATCGCGATCCACACGCGAAATAAACGCCCGCCGCCCTGATGGCAAATGTTGGAATCGCAAATGAATTGTCTTCGCCGATCCAGTCTGATCGGGAGGAACGAGGTTCCACGCCGCCACCACCAATGACCCGTCTTTTTGCCGCGTCGCCAGCACGGAAGAATCGTCAACCGCAATACGTTCGTCGCCCAAGTCGTGCAGAATTCGAAATACGTTATAAGCGGGCTTTGGAATACTGTCCGCCGCAATCAACCCAAAGCCGCCGTAGAACGGCTGTTTCACCACTCCTTGTTCCTCGAAGACATCCGAGAACGCCCAATACGACATCATTTCCGTCAAGCCGTCACATTCGCGGATCGTATCGGCCAGCCATGGCCCCATGTAAATCGAATCAGTCACAGAAGGCTCGTTGAAATAGCTGGCGTTGTATTCGGTCCAGATCAACGGAAGGTTGGGCATGCTGGAGGAGCGAATCTCGTCGTGCACTTTTTTTACCGCACGGCACACCATCTGGTCGCGCGGAATCTGCTCGTCCGTTTTAAAAACATCCTGAGCTTTGTCGTTGCCGTAGACGTGCGATGACACAAAATCCACCGGGACCCTTTCATCCGCGCAGTGCCGAATAAACGCATCGGCCCATGCCGCCTGCGCAGTCGAGGGTCCGCCCACACGCAAGCGCGGACTCACTTGCTTCAACGCGCGCGCCGTGTGATCGTAAAGCTTCCAATACGTCTCCTGTTTGGGATCGCCCCCCCAGAAATCAAGATTCGGTTCGTTCCAGACCTCGAAATACCACTGCGAAACTTCATCAATTCCGTAGCGATCGACAAGATGCTTGGCAAATTGCGCGATGAGGTTATCCCACTTTTCCCAGTCCTTAGGCGGAGAAATATTTTGCTTATACCAAAAGGCGTGAAGCATTTCCTTGGCCGCGAGCTTCTTGGGCATGAAGCTGAGTTCGACAAACGGACGCACTCCGTTCGCGAGCAACCCGTCATAAATTTGGTCTACATATGAGAAGTTGTACACAGGATGACCCTGGTCGTCCTCGTCGTAGACACCGACCTCATCATGAAAGATGGCGTGAAATCGAACGTATTCGAAGCCGGTAATCTGCTTCACTTCGCGAAGGTCGTGGCGATAACTGTCTCGCAATGCGAGAATGGCTCGTCCCGACCCGAACATTTGTTCCCAGAAGTGAGGGAAGGGATGAGCGGGTCCGGCGGCGTCGATGAGAATTACTTCGGATTGTTGTGGTTCAGGATGTTGCGATCCGCCCGCAACTTGCGCCGGTATCGCGGTCCTGAACAGCGCCAGAAAAAATAGAATGGTGAAAAAAAATCGCGACGGCTTCGCTACCATTTCACGATCCTCAGGAGTGGAGGGATGGACCGCGGCAAACTAACCGCCGTCCAAGAGATGCTACGCCAAATTAAAAGCTGAGGCGAACCTGCAACTCCAGCACACGGCCCGCCAACCCCGACGTGGCTGTGCCGAACAATGGATTTGGTAGGGGAGTGCCCCCATTGTTGTTCGAACTGATGGTAGTGGAGGTGCTGCCGAAGCTGAAGGGCGCCAGATTGAGCTTATTGAACGCGTTGTATGCGGTCATGCGGAGTTGTATCTTCGCTCCTTCGCCGATAAATTTCATCGTTGGCAATCCAAATTCCTTGGCGACCGTTAGATCAACATCCTGGTAGCGCGGGCCGCGGAAAGTGTTGCGTCCAATTCCAGGCGGGGCTGGGGTGGTGCCAGTCGTCTGTAAAGTGAAATAAGGAATCGTGGTGCCGGTGGCCATTGCGGGAAAATTTCCGGATGTTGGGGGGAGGAAAGCGGACGTATCGTAATTGTTCGCTGCGCCGCCATTGTAGGCGATGGGTCGAACCGGACAGAGCGACGTTGCCCCCAGAACGGGGCAAAGGTTGCTAGCGACGGGCGTCCACGGGAATCCGGAATGGAACTGGTAAATTCCGTTGAGCTGCCAACCGCCTACCATCTTGCCCAAGAAATCTTTACGAGTGCGGAAGATGGGCAGATCCCAGACAGCGTATGCGCGGAAATTGTGAGTGGCATCGTAGTCCGATGGACCACGTTCAGTGTGATCGTTAATTGGATACGTCTGGTTGGTCACGAAGCCGGGACCCTCGGCGGAAATTTGGTCTATCGACTTGCTGTAGGTGTATTGAATGTTGGTCGAGACACCGTGATGGAACCGATGCTCCAATTGCGAATTCAGAGCATTGAAACTTGAGTTGGTGTCAGGGGTGAAGTTAAAGACCTGATTGACGTCTTTATTTGGATTTGGATAAAAGAAATCCAGATTCTTAAGCCGCAGCAAGTGGTGTCCCATACTCCCCTGGTAGCCGACCGTCATCACCCAATCTGATGGAAGGCTGTACTGCATTTGCATGGAGTAGAGGTAGACATAGGGAATCGGCATACTCGTATTCGTCGCATAAATGTTTGGCGCGCCTTGACCCGTGAGAATGGTGGGTAGCCCATTTGCGGGGTTAATGGGTGTGATCAGAACTGGATTGGCAGGATAGCTCTCCGGGTTATTGCTGGTGCCAAGGTTGAAAGCGAGTTGGCCCTTGAGGAACGGGCTACCAAATTCACCGAGCGCTGTGCCGCAGCAGAGGCCGTAGTTTGCCACGAATGGAGGATTGTTGCGGGTGTTGTCGAAGCTGTTGTTGTCGAAGCGGTCATAGGCGATTCCGAATCCACCGCGAAAAACCAGCTTGCTGTCATACATCATTGGACTCCACGCAAAACCCAATCGCGGACCGACATTCCGCCAGGTTGGTTTCCACATTGCGTGTGGGTTGGTCGCAAACCCGTTCGCTAATCCATTAACCGGATCGTTGGTGGGCTCGAAATTCGCAAGATGGCCCTTTGCCTCGGTCGGGGGAGCGAAATATTCGAAACGCAGACCGAGGTTGATGGTGAGATTCGGGCGAAGCTTCCAATCATTTTGCGCGAACAGACCGTAGGTCGAGCTACGAAAGTATTGGCCTCTCGTGGTGGGCGCTCCACCGGTAAGCGGGTTAACTTCAATCTGTTCGAAAATCGGTGTTCCGTTCGCGAAGTTCCACATACCATTAAAGACCAGGTCAGGGCGAGCGCCCCCAATGAGGGCGTCATTATCTTGCTCATGGGTGTACTCAAATCCGAACTTCCATGCTTTGTTGCCGATCACTTTATTGAGGACGTCCCGAAACGCGAAAGTATTTTGCGCCACTATTCCTGGCGACGTGTCTCCTTGTGGGGCTCCATACATAATGCGCTGGCTTTGCGTCGGGATCGCGTTTTGAATCTCGATGCGGGGGATAGCGAAGTTGACCTGCGGGTTGGAACTGATTCCGTTGTAGCCGTAACGCGTGAAGTTGAAGCGCGCCTCGTTGAGGGTCGTGGAGTTGATGGTTCGGATCCAGGAAAGAAAGCCGCTCGGACTAAAGTTCTTAGTGCCGTAATCGGCCGAAGGCCGACCTTCCGCTCCGGCATCCGCGGAGATGGTGTGGTAGAAGGTGAGGAAAGTATTGGCAGAAAAAAGATTCTTGCCAGCGTTATAGTCAACCCGAACGTTGTACTGGTCGCCTTTAGTTGTGGAGGGCAACGCTATTTGAGCAAACTCGAGATCCGGGATGCCATCGAGACCGCCTCCCGCAAATTGAGCTGGGTTGCCGGCTGTGAAACTTGGGTTGTAGACGCCGTAAATGGAGTAGGGAGATCCGACGTCAATACCTCCAGGAACTACCGCGCAGGGTTGAGTAGCTGCAATCCAGAGCGTACAAGTTGAGGGCAGCACTTGCTGGATGCGTGGCGCGAGACCACTCTGCTGGAGAACGGTTGCAAGCGGAGTGCCTGGGCGAGCTCCGAGCACGAGGGCGTCGTATTGTGGGGTTTCTACCCAATTGTTTTCAAAGACCGTATCTTTTGCCCTTAATCCTTCATAGTTAAAAAAGAAGAAAAGCTTATCTTTGACGATGGCTCCGCCCAAGGTTCCGGCGAATTGTTTGAAGGCATCATTATCTCGAACGAAGGGGCTCAAGCCGACGCCAATGTTGTAACCGTTGAATTTGTTATAGGCATTGAAATTCGGGTCGTGGTAAAGGAAGACGCCGCCGCCGTGAAAAGCATTGGTTCCGCTCTTTGTAACGGTCTTGATATGGGCGCCTGAACTGCGGCCGTCTGAAGCATCGTAATCATTGGAGAGGACGGTGATCTCCTGCACTGATTCAATACTGGGAGTGATGACGGCTGCGCCTCCCCATTCAAGACTATTCACGCTAACGCCGTCGACCAGGTAATCGTTTGATGTAACTCGCTGCCCGTTAGCGCTGATGGGCTGTTGGTTTTCAACCTGGAAAATGGCCGCGCTCGATCCGCCGGGTCCGGCAGAGGCACTGACGGCGCCAGCTCCATTGGGAAATCCCGCTGAGCGGCCATCGCCAAAGCGTGCGCCATCGCCGAATACTCCGGGGGACAAACGCAGCAGCTCGTAAGGATCGCGGTTAAGAGCGGGCAAGTTCTCCACTTCGGCAGTTGAAAGTGTACCTTGGACATTGGCGTCTTCAGTTTGGAGCGCTTCTGATGTTCCGGTTACGGTTACTGTTTCACTAGCGGAGCCGGTCTCAAGCACGATATCCGCTGCGCGCGGAGTTTCGGCGGCTACGTCCACTGTCGTGGAACTCTTCTTGAAATTCTTTGCTTCCGCTTCCACCTTATATGTACCGGGAGGCAGTCCGGTAACGCGGTAAAAACCAGCATCGCTGCTGACGGCGCTGTGGCTTACGTTGGTAGCCTGGTCGGTTACGGTAACGGTTGCGCCGCCAATAACGGCGCCGCTCTTATCGGTCACGGTGCCCTCTACGCTTGCGTTGTACTGAGCGAAGCTTGCTGAAGTCAGAAGGAAAAGAGTCGTGCAAAGCAGAACAAAACGGGCGGGGGTGGAACGGAACATGAATGCCTCCGAGGGATCGCGCTTCTAATCAACGATGATGTAGAGTCCAAACGTTCAAAGCTCGTATAGCCAAGGCCAATACTTCAGAAAATCATAGGAAAATCGTAACTCTCCCAAAAATCATAAGGCGCACGGTTTGTAACGGCTGACTTACGCTCAGTGCACGTCCGAGCCTGTCAATGAAGCATTTCCCTCGCCAGAACAAATTTTCGACTTAGGGAACGCCGGTAAATACTAAAGTTAAATGACAGCGTGCATGAGTTGCAGTGAGTTAGACAAGGGTTGCCTAAGCGTTGTGCTTAGTAAACTTACTCGTCATTATTCTGGTTCCGCTAAATGACTAGGACGAAGCACAGAATCCGGATAACGATAAATCGCTCTTCGCCTTTGCTATACGTGCGAGTTCGGAAATCCGGGGATGATACATTTCAGGACAACAAGTTAATCCGGTTAGAATTATCTTGGCTAAAGGTAGGAGTGCTACATGAGATGGGTGCTGATCTTGCTTGCCGTAGTCGGTATCGTAGTTTCGTCACTCGCGCTGCGCGAGCATTACCGCACTGACGCGTCGCCATGCAGCATCAACGAGCGTTGGGATTGCGGCATCGTCAATCACAGCCCATACGCCATGCTCTTCGGTATTCCCGTAGCTGTAATCGGGATGGCCGGATATCTGCTGCTCGGCATTCTTGCGTTCAAGAGGGCTTATCGCTTGATGTTGGTCCCGGTGCTCGGGGGGTTGGGATTTGCGCTCTATCTCGCCCATATCGAATCGGCGGTACTGGGCGTATGGTGCATCTACTGCGTGGTTTCTTTGGGAGTGATTTCGCTAGTGAGCTTGCTTACGTTGGGGACGGTTGTGGTCAAAGAAGTACTTCGATCTAGAAAGATGATCTGAGGTGATCTGGCGGGTGGAGACGCTCTTGCCTCGTCTGCGCCCGAGTTAGACGGGGCAAGCCCCGTCTCTACACGAGATAGATTTATTCACGCAAATCGATTTACTCTGGAACTTGCTATTCGTAGCGCAGGCTTTCGATTGGGTCCAGGCGCGCTGCTCGAATCGCTGGCACCATTCCGCTCAGCACGCCGACCAGGCTAAGAACGGCTGTGGCCACGGCAAGGCTGCTCACATTTATATGTAAATGAATGTCGCCGGCTTGGAGGTTATCTCCGAAGGCGCTCATTAGCGGCAGTGCTCCGACTGCCCATGAGATCAGGTAAGCGATGGCGATTCCCGCCGCTCCGCCGGCAAATGTAATGGCCAGTGCTTCCGCCAGAAACTGAAACAGGATGTGACTTTTCTGCGCGCCCAGCGCTTTTTCAACTCCGATTTCGCGCGTCCGCTGCTGTACCGAGACCAGCATGATGTTCATCAGTCCAATGCCGCCGATTCCCAAGGTGAGCGCGCCGATAAAAGCGAGGAGAACTTTTAGCGCGGTGGTGACGACGGTAAACTCGTCAAAGTCCTGCTTGAAATCGGCGATGAATACGGCGCGGCGATCGTCCGGACGAAAGTTATGGTGACCCGCGAGTACGCTTCGTACGACGCGAGAGAGTTGCTGGTGATCCTGGCCTTCATAGTCCATAAAATTGCCCGTGATGTAGCGCGTGTCGTAAAGATCTCCCATCGAACTGAATGGTATTACGATCATTGTGTTGTCGTTATTATCGCCACCCTGGACCTTATGTTCGTAGATGCCGATCACTTGAAAGCTCACGCCATTGATGCGGATACTCTGACCCAAAGCTGCCTCTCCAGAAAACAGTCTTCGCTTCGCTTCGTCGCCAATCACTGCCACGCGGGCATGTTCGGCCATGTCTTGTTCGCTTAATCCACGTCCGCTGGCAACGTCGAAGCCGCGAACTCGTTGGTAAACGGGATAAACTCCCGTGAGAAAAAGATTGGTGAAAGTGCGCGTGTCATGCTGAATGGTCACGTTCTGCTTGTCAAAGACTGGAGTGACGCCTTTCAACATGGGCACTTCATTCCGGAGATACTCTACGTCCGCCAGTTGCAGCCGAACTTCTGAGCCTGCCTTCGCACCACCTGCCTGCAGCGACGTTCGTCCCGGAAAGGCTCCAATCACATCGGTGCCAAAGGAGCTGAAAATCAAGTTGATGGCGTGCTCGAAGCCGGAACCGAAGGCAAGCAATATGACGACTGTAGCGATTCCCCAGGCCATCCCCATCATGGTCAGAGTTGTGCGGCGGCGATTGTGCTGCATGGCGCCGTAGGCTTCTTTCAGCAGGTCACTGGTCATGGCTTACTCCTTTGCGCCTCGCCCTTCGGCGGATGGGAGGCCGGGCGGGGACGTCCAGCGCTCCATTACTTCTTGTTATTCCTGGCGTAGCGCTTCTACCGGTTCGAGCATCGCGGCTTTGCGCGCCGGATAGAGCCCGGCTGTTATTCCGGCCAGCGCTAGTGACAACACGGCGCCGATCGCCGACACAGGCACGATCCGCGGTGTGTCAAAGCCTTGGGGCAATTGCACTCCTGAAAGAAGATGAATCACAAGCACGGCACCGCCAACGCCGAGAGCGCCGCTTAATAGTGTGAGGAACGCGCCCTCGAGGAAAAACTGAAACAAGATGCTGCGGTGGGTCGCGCCCAGGGCTTTCCTCAGTCCGATCTCGCGGGTACGCTCCGTCACCGCAACCAGCATGATGTTCACGATGCCGATCGCACCGAGCGCTAGCGTCACCAGGCCCACCCCGCCGAGAAACCAATCCATCGCCGTGAAAATTTTTCCCATGGTCTTCTGATTCTTGATCGTGTCCCATTCTTCCCAGACGTCGGCGCCCTTGGGATCGAAGCCGCCATGGTTGCGAGCTACGATCGCGTGCAATTCGTCCTTCGCCGCTTCGTTTTCGTCAAAGCTACGCGGCTGGTAGTTGATGAATGAAATGGCGTTGCCCTCTTGCGAATTGTCGCCAGTCAACGGAAATAATTCACGCATCGTGTTGAACGGAATAAAAATACGAATATTGGTGGCGTTGTGCTCCTCGTGTCCGATCATGGAGAGCACTCCGATTACGGCAAAACGAACGCCGTTGAGCAGAATCGTATTGCCCACCGCAGGGCGTCCGGGAAACATGTTGCGCGTCATCTCCCGTCCCAGCACGCACACGCGTCTGCGCTCATCGTTGTCATCGTTGTTGATCCAGCGACCCGTCGCGACGGGAATGGTCCGCACCTGGCTGTAAATGGCCGGCACGCCTGAGACCTGTCCGTTGGTGCTCGTGTAATCGCTGACGGCGCGAATATCGTCGCGCGCGATCAAGGGCGAAATATGGATCGCGAGTCGCGATTGATCCTTGATTGCCAGATAATCGTTGTAGGTGAGGTTGAACCACTTCATCGAATTAAAACTGCCTGCGACGGCGGGCGCGCGGCCGCCAAAAAAGAAGATGATGTTTTTGCCGAAGGTTTCGAGTTGCTTGCGATTGCCGTTGCGAAAACCTTCGCCGACTCCCGCAAGTAGCAAGAGGGAACCGACGCCCCATGCAATCCCGAACATGGTGAGGAAGGATCGCAACTTGTGCGCCCACAGAGTTCGTAAAATCTGGGAAAATGTGTCCAGCAGCATGCGCATGGCGCCACCTCAGCGTCAGGGACGAGGGCTTGGAGAGCGGTGAGCCGCGAGTCCTGCCGCTTCTTATTTCGACTTTTATCGGGGGCAACGGTTAGCGATAAATTTTCAGTCGTAACAGCAGAAGTTGCTCAGGGGGCGAACAATTGACACTTAACGATTGAAGTTGTTGAGTCTCAGCCAGCGTACTTTTGTTTCGATCCTATCTTCCATGCAATCTGACGCACCATTCCAACCAGCACTTCAGCGTCGTTGCCATTTAGCGCCAGTCGGCGTACCAGTCGCCGAAGTTTTTCTTCCGCTGCTACGGCTCGAGGCTTGATGTATCCGCTATCGTGAAGAACTTGAAGCAGCGTCTGCGTCAGCCTCTCCACGTCTCCTGATGAGGCCGCGGAGTTGCCGGTTTTCCCAACCGCGGTTCTTGCAGTTGCACCCTTGGGGCCGCGAACTAGCTCGTACAAGCAGACGGCCACGGCCTGTCCCAAGTTCATGGAGCCGTGTTCTTCACGCGTCGGAATTCGCATCATCCAATGGCAGTGACTCATCCCCTCATTCGATAGGCCGAATCTTTCTGATCCGAACAGCAATGCCACTGGCCCGCTTTTCAATTGCTTCTTCAGGGCGCGTCCGGCCACATCCAAGCGCTGTACTCGATGCTGCAAGTCTCGCCGGTTGGCGACGGTTGTTCCGACGACCAACTTGCAGTCTGCCACCGCTTCGCCCACGCTCTCATACTGCTCTGCCTTCGCCAACAATTCGGCGGCGCCTACGGCGGAGCGCGCCTCCCGAAATGCTGGTTCATACGGGTTGACCACCCGCAATCGCCGCACTCCAAAGTTGCTCATGGCTCGCGCCGCGGCCCCTATATTCAACGGATTTCGGGTCGCCACCAAAACCACACGCAGATTCTCCAAATCACTCGTCATTAACACTCCAGAGCCTATAATTATCCCAGTATTCCGCCCTTTTAGGCCGCCCGGTTCAAGAGCGCTTTGCCACGTCGCTGGCACGCGCATCCTTGCGACTTCCGCCCTTGCAGAGCATCTAATTGATAGTGCTAGGATAGAAGGTCCGCTGGCGTCATGGCGGACTGTAATGAGCAGAAAACTCTGGAGGAAGAATGGCAAGCAACGGAACCGTCGAGGTCACCGACGCAAATTTTGATTCTGACGTACTGAAGTCCGACAAGCCCGTGCTGGTTGATTTTTGGGCTGCGTGGTGTGGCCCCTGCCGGGCAATCGCACCCATCGTCGAAGAACTCGCCGGCGAGTACCAAGGGAAAGTTAAAGTCGGAAAGATGGATGTAGACCGCAATGGCGCCACGCCAATGCGCTACAAGGTGACCGGCATTCCTACTTTGCTCGTTTTCAAGAACGGGCAGGTCGTGGAGCAACTAGTCGGTTATCGATCGAAAGATGACATCCAAAAAGCTTTAGATCGTCATATCGGCTGAGCGCTTTTCTCATCAGTTCGATTCATATCAGCGGGTAAAGGCCGCCTTCGGGGTGGCCTTTTCTGCGTTCAAAATTTCTCGATTTAACGTCGCTCCCAGCCGCTGCCGCACCTGTGCCGTCTTTCCGCTTGAATAGATAGAGCGCCTGCGACGAGCGTGAACTATAGTTTTTGGCTGCATTACCCCACACATAAGCGGGTGAGTCGCCCACTTCAGCTACGCCATCCAGTTCGTAATATTTATCCGAGTACTCTTTTATCCAAGCGAGGAAGGCTGAGGCTTGCGGTGCGCGATCCCGGTCGCCCCATGATTCGCCCACGTCCACGTAAACCACGTATTCTGGCCGATTCCTCTCCACTTCCTGAATTAACTCCTGTTGCATGCGAGCGGTATATTTTTGCCGCATCAAGAGGCTATACATATACAGATAACCGGTGGCGGATCGTCTGTGCGCATAGAAATAGATCTCCGGCTCTGAACCGAGCACCGCGATCTGTGTATTGTCGGACGAATTTTCTCGGATATAATCTGCCGTCTTCACCGCTGCGATAAAAGGATTGGAGCCGTAGGTGGCCTGCACGGCTCCCGCCGGATCGAGAGAGAAGTAAAACGTATGCTGCCGGACTATCGACAACCCGAATGCGGCGAGAAATGCCAGCGCCGGAATGAATTTCAAAATGCGGTGTGGTCCACGTGCGCTTAGCCGTTCTGTGGTTGAACTGATAGCGATGCCACTCAGCATTGCGGCAATTGGCAACAACAGCACAAAATAATGGGGCCGAAAATAAGCTCCCGGGCAAAGGGCCAAGAAAGAGAACAAGAGCAGTGCAGAGGTAAACCCAAAATACTTTCGCGCTTCGTGACTCCACAATGGAGCGGCGAATCCAATCAAAGCGATAAGCCAAATCGTCGGGTTTGCGCGCAGTATTGTTCCGAAACTTTCCACAAAGGCGTGAACGCCCCGGTGCAATCCCATCTTCGAATATTCTCCGGCATACGAAACAGTCCAGAACCAGAACTGCTGAAATACGCCAAGCCGGTATAGCACCCAGCAGGTGACTGCGTAAGGCAAGAGAAAGCCAATCGCCATAGCGCCGACGTCGGCAAAGATGTCGCGAAAAGTTTGTTTTCGTTTCCATCCGCTTCGAATGAGATAGAAGAAGCAAAAGAGCGCAAAAAACAAGCCATGCTGCTTCATCAAGAAAGCGATTCCACACAGCAGGCCGCTAATCAGGTACATCCATCGGCTTCGTCTTTCCAAGCCACTCTGCACTCCACTCTGCAATCCATGAATTAAAAACAGAATTCCGATGCAGGCGGGGAGAACTACAAAGTTTGTCGCGTGGGCTTGGAATCCCATGACGGACGGGCTGGCCGAGAGCAAAAAGAAACTTGCGGTGGCGACCAATCCAGCCAGCTTTCCAAAAAGGCGAGCAGTTAGTAAGTAAAGGACAATAGAAGAAAAGGCGTTAACGAACAAAAGTCCGAGATGAATTCCGCTCGCAGTCTGACCAAGAGCTAAGAGGATGATCGCATACGCCGCATAAATGCCCGGAAGCTTCATGTTGTAAGCAAGCTTGTAAGGAGGAGTGTGCTGCAGCAGCAACTGACCGGAATAGGCATATTCGCCTTCGTCCCGCTCCAGCGGCATATTGCGCAAGCGGAAGCGAACCGCTGCGAAAAATATAGTAAGCAAAAGCAGGGCGCAGACTACCAGCACTGTGGACGGCTGCCACCGATGCGATGTAGGTGTGGTGCTTGAGGAATCGCGATCTTCATGAGCTCGAGGGTGAGTTATGTAGGAGCCCATGGCCTACGTTGCCCTATTTTCGCTGAAAAATGTAATACCTGCATGGCGCGCCCCATACGTTATACGACGCGCTGTCAATCGGAACTTCCGCTGTCAAATCATAATGCGCATCGACGTAGCGCCGAACCCAATTGAAGATATTCATACGAAGATCCGACCCATCCCAATCAGGCCCCCAACCCCATGACAACTGGTTGTCCACAAAAACTACGAACTTTGGTTGCGCCGTCTCAATCTCATGGATCATAGAACTCCGCATCTGGAATGCAAAGGGCTGGTCCTCCATGAGGGGATACATATAGATATATCCTGTCGCCGAGCGACGACCGGAATAGAAATAGATTTCCGGTTCCGAACCCAAAACCGCGATGCGATCCTGAGCCGAAGAGCGGTCGCGAATGTAGTCGGCGACTGCAACCGCTTCCGGGAAGCCATGTTTAGCATGCATTTGCCGGTTGACTTGCAGAGGATTCATTTGAAATAGATATCGCCTCTGACCCTGCAGCGCGACAAGATACGACAATGCAAAAAAAGCGATAGGGATCAACGTCACGGCAGGCGAAAGATTGCGATCCTGCAGGTATTCATACGCGGCGCTGATTCCTACTCCCGCCAACAAAGAAACCGCCGGTAGCATCACCAGGAAATAATGCGGCCTGAAGTAGAAACCGGGAACCGTTGCAAGAGTTGAGAAAAGAGCAAAACTCAAAATGAATACACGATGCTGTCGTGCTCGATAGTTCCAGAACACCGCGGTAAGGCCAAATGCCGCCATNNCTGCGCCACACGATAAGACAAGTGATCACGAATGGCAGCAGGATTCCTGCGCCCAATAAGCCGCCCCGTGTTATCAATCCTTGCCAGTTTCTTTGCCAGCTTGGCGTTTGTTCCCACTCGCTCCATACCCAAAAAAATACGGCAAACCCCGCAAACAGAATTCCGTGCTGCTTNNCGCCAGACCGAAACAAAGTCCGCTAAGGAACAAGCTAGTTGTCCGGCGCTCCTCGATAGCATCCAGAAGGAGAAGAGTTCCGCCCAGCGCCGCGAGGACAATAAAGTGGGTCGCATGGCCGTCAAGCGACATGGTCGCTAGGCGATTTGCGAGAAGTGTGTAAGAAGCGGCGGCGACCGTTCCAGCGAGTAGACCGAAAAGGCGGCGTCCCAGAAAAAACACAAGCAATGTGTTTCCGATGAGAACCACCAACATTCCTATGCGGATGCCAGCTACGGTTTGCCCGAATGCCGCCATCATGACCGCATACGCCGCATAAGTGCCTGGCAACTTCATGTTATAGGCCAGATGATACGGTGGGTCACCCTGTAACATTAACTGCCCGGCATATGCATACTCGCCTTCGTCGCGTTCCAAAGGCGTATTACGCAAGCGGATGCGCACGATCGCAAAGATAACGAGAACAATCACCAGCGCGGCATAGCAGGAATACCGGAGCCGTAACTCGGCACGTGGCTGTTCGCTACCGGTTAATTCAATTTCCGGTTCAGCAACTTCAACTCCCATGCTGGTGTTATAAGCGCTCATTTTGGATTGATATTCGGGCCGGGCTCGTCTGAATTTCGCGGCGAGCGTCAAACTATGACACTTTCGATTTTCGCTCTGAAAACGAGCGCAAAATCGGATAGGTTAAGGTACTACTGGAATCGCACGATTCGGAGGGCATAGCTCTATTTTTACATCGCTGTAACAGTTCCAAACTCCGTCCACTCCGCTGCACCGAGGAAATTCACAACAATGTTTGGACAAACAATTCTACGTTTGGACAAACAATTCTACCAGACACAGCGGCTGTAACAAAAATGTCGTCAAGCAGCATAATCAAACAAACCATGAAATATTTGAATGCAACAGTGTTGAAAATCTCACCATGATTCGCCAAAGTACATAGTTTGCTGTAGTACCTAACGACGCAGACGAGTAGGTTCAGCTAACTCAATTTGTTGCAGGTTAGTTGAGCGAGGGTTGCCGTAGGTAGGGAAGAGCCGCGATATTACAAGCCTGATTGCCTAGTACTTGCGCATGACGCCGATAACGCGCCCCTGAATTTGCACCGAACTTGCGGCAACAATAATCGGTTTCATCGTTGCATTCGCTGGCTGCAGGCGAATATTGTCTCCCTCACGAAAAAAGCGCTTGAGCGTCGCGTCAGTCGAGTCGATCAGCGCTACTACAATATCTCCGTTGTGCGCCGTCTTTGTATTTTCCACCAACACGAAATCGCCATCCAGAATTGCCTCGTCTTGCATGGAGTCGCCGCGGACTTCAAGTACAAAGACTTCTTTCGAGCGTACGAAATCGGCGAGCGATATGGTTTCACTGCGCTCCACCGCTTCAATGGGACGTCCGGCCGCGATTCGCCCTACCAAAGGCAGCACCATTCCTGTATTCACCGCCATCGACTGCTTCAACTTTCCTTTGGGCGGCACCAAATCGATCGAGCGGCTGCGGTTATAGTCCCGCGTCAGCAGCCCCTTTTTCTCCAGGTTGGTAACGTGCTTGTGAACCGTGGCCAAAGAACTCAGCCCCATGCCTCCCTTGATCTCTTCAAACGAAGGGGAGTATTGCTTCTCCGCCACGAAGCGCGAAATGAAGTCATACAACTCATGTTGACGCCGGGTAATCGCCATGCGCGCAGCATAGGCGAATGTAAAGCGAATGTCAAGAACGAGCAGCAATCAGAACACATTTCACAAACAGAATAAATCTTGGGGATGCCCCATCCTTAACGTCGCGTTCTTTGCGACGTTAGGGTGGGGATTTTGACTCCCCTATCTTCAAGCGACGACGGGTGGTCCGTTCAACCGTCTTTTGGCCGAGTGGGGCAATCCGGACCGCTGGCCCGATCCTTGCGCGGCCTTTTGCGCAAGGGTGGGATTCCACAGCCGCCGCCCTCTCGGGATTTTCTCGAGCCACATGACAGAAAATCAGGAAACGTCCCGTCTGTCCCCATGTTTCCCCATGTTTCCCGATTCCGGAACAGGAAAATGTTGAATGGGCTGCGCGGCGGGATGGAAATCCTGCCAAAGCATGAAGATCACCGCTGCCACAACAAGCACCGCCCCCACTATGACGACCAGCCGAAAAACACTCCGCTCGGCTCCCGGCGGCGTTATTCCTCCGGGCGTTCCTATTAATCGAACCACGATCTCATTCCTTTCGGCTTGATTTCGTAATCATTAGCACAAAATCTATGGCCAATATGACGGAAAGTGGGACCTTCCGCCTGTAGCGAATCAACAACCAAACATGCGCACTGTTTCAAGAGTTACACGAACGCTGCGTGCATCCACCTTCACGCCCGGGCTCCCTCCGGGGGCCGATAATGGTTCTAGCTTAAGTGATGGTCAATACGAGTACGCTGCTGCTGCCGCCGCTTGCGCAGCCAATGTCCCCGGAGTTGCCGCCCGGAGTTTGCACAAACACGTTCAAGGTTCCCGGACCGGAGACCAAGCCGGTCGTTATTGGGACTTGCAACTCCTGAGTGCTGACAACCGTGGTGCTCAGGGTCTGCCCGTTGATGACAACGACAGAAGACGCAACAAACTGGCTGCCCATTACGGTGAGCACAGCACCCGCCTGCACTTGAGCAAAATCCATCGTGCTGGGTGACAGTGAACCGATAAGCGGCTTGGGCCTCGAACTACCACAAATCGGGTTCGATGTGCCGCAGCCTGCAAGGAAAAACAGAGCAAAGAGGGCGGCGAGGAAAGGAACAAACTTGCGGGAAGGCACGGAGAGGGTCGGCATGGGATACTCCTTGGTTTGTTAGGTCCAACCCCGGCATTGCTAAAAAGTTTCGGTATTCTTCCGCTGGCAGCAAGACTGAGGAGTTCCTCCACAGCCTCAATCCGAACCGAGACCTGGAGAGCCGGGTGCCCCATCCTTGCGCGGCCTTTTGCGCAAGAGTGGGATTCCACAGCCGCCGCCCTCTCGGGATTTTCTTGAGCCACATCACAGAAAATCAGGAAACGTCCCG
>PLBX01000384.1 GCA_003135495.1 Acidobacteriaceae bacterium
CGTTCATCGAGCTTGCCGTTTGTGACAGAAAGCACTTCATCGATTTGAACGTCGACCCACCCTTGTTTTCCCGAGATGTGTAGCTTCTCCACCTGGAAGTCGTCGAACACAATCAGCGGCAGTGCCGAAAATGATGCAGCCCGAGATGAAGCCGAAAAAGATTCAGCAGAAGCTGTAGCCGAAATAGAATGTGTCGAGTCGAAGAGCTCGCGTCCGCGTGAACTCGCCTCCAAATCCGCGCACGCCTTCAAGAACGCCGCGCTCACCTGATCAGGCTTAGGACGAGCAGAATTCACGATCACAACCGGCATCTCGTAATTCGCCGCGTTCGCCGCACGATTTTCGGCACGCGGAGCAGAAGAACCGCTGCGACTTGAGGACTGCTCGGGCATATCAGGCAGTCGCTCCTGCACGTCGATTTCGCGCGGCGCCGCGTTGCCTGAAACTCTGTCGTTGCCCGTAACTCTGGAATTCCAGTTCGCGCTACGAATCGTATTCGAGATGTCGTTCCTCGGAATTGCCTCTACGTAGCGAAAAAACCGAGGCCGCCCTCGCCGTCGCCAATACGGCGAATCGTAATAATCGACTCTAGGCCCAGAATGAAGCACGCTGTAAAACGACCGCTGAGCGGGGTCGACCACGATCCCCACATGTCCGCGCCACACCGCCAAGTCGCCCGCCTGCGCAACGGAGACTCGTTTGAATTCCTCGATACCCGCATAAAGGTCGGAAGAATTCGCATATTCGTAACTGAATCCCGCCCGCTCATAAAGGTCGTGGACAAAGTGCGAGCAGTCCAAACCATCATCCGCATGATGCCGCGAGCTAAGCGCAACTCTCAGAATCGCCAAGCCCTCCCTGCGAGTCAGCGGCCGAATTTTTGACTGAGGTTGCTGGGGATCAGGATTTTCGCCAGGCGCGCGGTAAGAACCCCCGGAGCTATTCGCCTTCTCATTCGCATGCGTGACACGGGCAGTGGCAGCGGAGAGAACGAGGACGAGCAGAGCGCGTTTGGAACCGAACCGCATAGTCCTCCTAGGTATAACCCTTGCTGGTAAGGCGGTACAGATGTCAACGGTGCCGCGAAAATCTGACAAAGCGCCACGTTTGAGATGCACTTTAGAATCGAAAAGGATATTTGTCCGCGCTAAGAGGACCAGGAACGATCGTTATTTACGAAAAACGAAGCTCCCCACCTACACTTTAGTAACTTTCCCAGACCCTCTTGGTCGCGTTCCAATAAAAACACCCTTTTCCTATGGAAGTTGCGTCGTGAATAATCTCGGATCGTATTTCATAGTCCAATCAGTTTTCGCCTTCGGACTGGCAGGCTTATTTTGGCCTGACAAGTTCATGCCTATCTTCGAAATATTGATGTTCCCCTGGTCAGCAAGTTATCGCGCGATACGCGCCCACAGTATCGCCGCCATCGGATTATCACTGGTTTTGGTGGTCGCGCTCATCGCAGGCAATCGCTGAATTCGGCATCACCCGCATCACCACAATGAGCGTAATGAGCTGTCTTCATGCTGCCCATCAGAATGCTGCGCCGGTAGAGACGCGGCTCGCCGCGTCTCCCTTCATCAATCACCACAGCGAAGCACCGTGCAGTATGCAAGACGCAAAATGATTGCTAGCGCCGTCTGCGCCAGCCAAGCCACATACCCAGGCCGACGCCAAAGAGAATTGCTCCTGTCATCTTTTTGCGGTCGCTGATCGGAACAAATCGGGTCTGCTGTTCGCTGACCTCAATAACGCCCACCGGAATTGCCCGGACTCCACCACCACCGCCGCCGCCTTCGCCGCGAGCGCTGGAATCGCCCACCCCGCCCGTGCCCGCGCCCGCGCCATAAGCGTACATAATTTTGGCCACTGGGATCACGGTTTTTCCGTGAGCTGCGATCGGTTCGCCATACACGGCCTTCACGCTGGCCTGGCTCAAAATATTTTCTTTCAGCGATTGCAAGAGAGATAAAGTGCTCATGCAACTATTATCCTCCCCGCAGCTTCCCGGGACACACCGCTAAATTACGAAGCAAAATTAAAGAAACAGGAGAGAAAAACGCATGGAAAAAGTCGATAGCATCGGTGGATTGTTCTTTCGCGCTCGCCGGTAGTGGTGCAGTCAAACTGCACCACCACCGGAACGCCAAAGTAATCGGATCACGGTCTGGGAGGTCATGCATCGGGACAAGCGAATGAGAGTGGTTTACAACAAGAAGCGCGGGACCATCGTGACGTGCTTGCCTGTCCAGTGAAGTCTACACGTCCACAGACTATGAGTGGGCATGGATGTGTTTGTACTCATCCCCAAAAGAGACTGTTAGGTTTTACTAGACCCTTGGGGATCGAGCTCGCTAGTCTTGTTTATCGAAGGGAAGGTCTTCTCAATAGTTTTCATTGGCAGGAATAGTCGAGTGCCAGATAGGCGCATGAAGCCATACTTCTCGTAAAACGCAATAACCTGCTCCCCTTTGGCATCGACGACGACTGCAAACGACATGACGCTGCCCGTGGCCTCGAGTGCTCGCTTCAGCGCGTCGATCAAGAGAAACTCACCAAGCTTGCAGCCTTGATGCGCCTTGGAGACCGCAAGGCGCCCTATGAGGGTCGCCGGCAGCTTGCGGTACTTGCCTGTTTTTTTTGTGAGGGCAGAAGGGAGTTCTCCTGCATCGATTTCCTGATTTGAAAGCGTGTAATAACCGAAAACGCTATTCTTGTCTTCTTCTGTGAGAAGCACGAAGACAGCTGCGATCTTCTCGCGGATATCTCGTGAAGCCCTTTCCAAGAAGTAGCCGTCTAGTTCTTTGTCTCCGCAATGAAAAGCCGCTCGGTTCTGATCGCCAAGCGGCTGCACAACGTATTTGGGCTCACCACCCAACTAGCGGCCCTGCATCCGTTGGTGTCGCTCCGCCGCACGCTTCAATGCTTCGTTGGGATCTGGAGGGTTCATCAACCCGTCCACAAATCGCCGCTTATCCTCCAGACTAAGCTTCAAGACATCATGCTCCTCGACGACACGAGCAGCAGCGGTCTGAAGACTGTCAACCATAAAATCGGTGAGTGTCACCCCTTGGAGAGCTGCCGCGCGCTGGAAAAACAGTTTCTGTTCGCCAGGAACACGCGCTTCTAGTCGCTCACTGGTTGAAGCCTTTTCGCGGCGTGTAAATCTTCTTGCTGGGGTAGCCATAAATTTCTCCGTTCCCACTGGACTATCAATAATGTACGTCATTTTGCCGTACAAGTCAAATATTTTGCTGGGCGCGCTTCTATGTTGTAACTGTACCGAAGGTATATATACCTACGGTACGAAGAGCTAACCATTTCTAAGCTCTTGAAACTAAAGGTACATTTGGGCGGATTCTTGCTGATGTAAAGGTGATGAGGTATATATACCTCATCACCTTTACTCGTTAAAGCGATGCAACGCACAATCGGCAATCTCGCAAATGGCGGCATTCTTCACTTCCCAAGAACGCCGTGTTTTCGACGTTAGTGAATTTCGAGAAATGTTGATTGCACATGGTGAACAGTGGAATCTTCCGAGAAGTCTGACTTGGCCGAAGCTCATAAAGCGGCTAATGAGCACCAACAAATTTACGGAAATTCGTTTAAATTCGACCACCTACAGGCCGATTGTGCGATACGTGTGGGGAACTGAAGTCTCTCCCGTGCGTCTCGCGCTATCCACCGCGCGAAATACCTATCTCACCCATGCTTCCGCGATGTGGGTCCATGGTGTCGGTGGTCTCGCGAACGACCTAATAGTCAACCACGAGCAGAGTCCAAAAGCGTCGAGTGAAGGCGACTTTAACTCAAGCAGCTATCGATAAGGCGTTTGGAAATCCGCAGCGTCAGACGAAACTGGTGTACAGCTATTCCAGGACAAAAATTACGATCCTGAATGGGAAGAATACGGGCCGCCTGGACGTAGTGAATAGCACTGCTCCCAGTGGAGAGGACGTTCAAGTCACTTCCCTCGAGCGAACTCTTATCGACATAGCCGTGCGGCCTGTGTATGCCGGGGGGATTGTATCCGTGATTGATGCGTATCATTCTTGCCGCGGTCGTGTCTCAGCGGCGAGAATTGCCGAGTTGTTGCAAAAAATGGACTACAGATATCCTTATGCGCAAGCAGTGGGGTTCCTTTTGCAGCGATCGGGATATAGCACCGACGAACAGAGCTTCTTCAAGAATTTAGCGACGCCATTTAATTTCTATCTTTCGTACGCAATGCAAGACCCATTGTTCGACAAAGATTGGCGCGTTTTCTATCCGCGAGCGATTCGTTGATGTGACGGAAATCTGCGAATAGCATTGCGGACAAGTTCTTGATAGTCCTTTGAGAATTCCCCAGAGCAGGTTTTGCGCCCAATTGCGACGATTTTTGGGGGTCTTCGTAGGCCACTGAAAGAATGGCTCCTCAGGTAGGACTCGAACAAAGCTGCCGTTTTGTAAGTCCCTGATAAGCCGTATGTTCTTGCAAACCCGTGTTACACAGATTTCGCATAATCAGCAGATTTCGCTCATTTCGCAAATCCTAGGACAAATTTAGTACAAAATTCGTTGCTGGTCTAGCATTGACAGTATTAGGAACCATGAGTCCTTCACATAATACAATCCGGAATCCGAGCAAATTTCTAAGTCTGAAGCAATGTGCGTGGAATAATCCTGACCTGACACAGGTCGGACAAGACATCTACGATTTCTTAAACGTTACGCCGACGAAAAGCCAGGGGTGGAAAAGACGTGTAGTTAGCGTCGAAATCAAGTCTGATCACATGTACTCACCGAAGGAAGTTGGGGCAGTCCTGAGTGTGTCTTACGACACAGCCACGCGAATCATGGGTCGCATGCGGCGAATCGCGAATCTCGCAAGACCCAGAGCGAAGAAGCGCCTGCTGCGGATCAAGGGCAGCGACCTGCGAGCCTACATTGAGGACAAACTGGAACGTTGAACCAAGCAAGATCACAACGGCCCTCGGCGCAGGCAACAGATCAATGCGGCAGCCGCGCTCGTGCATACCACACTCGAAGGCGGAGTGAAACCCAGTATCCAGTAGCTAAAAAGCGGTCGCGCCAGCGCCGGATGGGATTGATGTGCGCTTTTGGTTCCTTAGCGAAATTCCCACACCCATCCTCGATGATCGTGATATCACACCGGCAACACTGATCTCGAACTGGGAACCCATTGATTCTGCTTCATAACTGACCTGCCACCGGTTTAGCCTCCAAGCCTTTTCAAGCAATACAGCTTATTGGCACGCATCCAGTTCGCAGGAATTAGTGTAACCCCGCGTGTTTTGCTTCGCGTGGATGACCAGATTGGTCGCGAACAACAAGTTGTATCTGCGTGGATTTATTTTTCGCATAGGTGTTACCTCTGCATGGCAACTTGGATCAAAAGATACGAGAGCATATTAATAATGTGTTTTTTGTGCGCACTAACAAACAACGTTAAACAAATGTATACGGTTCGGAATCTGATTAAGCAGAACACGGTAACAAACATACTCAAGTTAATACGCAATACAGGACGCCCTTAACCGGCGAGACCGCAGGCTGTTTGCTAGGCATAATTGCGTCGAACTTAGATAGGAAAACATAATGAAAGTTAAAGAGTACACATTAAATGACGGTAGCCTCAGCCTCGGAATCCCTCGCAAAATGGCCCTGAGGCCTATTCGTCCAGGTCGAGAAGGAAAAGGCGCGCCCGCTTCAAGACAATGGCGGAAGTTCGCAGAGAGAACGACGCAGTTGTTCTTGATCTTGAACCCGGAAGCGTCGTTATGTTTGACGGAATTCTGAATCATTGTTGGAAGCATGTCGTCCCGCAGTCAGAAAACAAACACGATACTGGGGCGCGAATTTCACTTACTTACAGGGAGTTTTAATATGGGTAATTATGGAATCATTTCGTCAGTTGAATCAATTAAATTGCCGGACGGGCCGCACGTTAGGGAGTTTGATGCATCCCAGGAAGCGGCGAAGAAGGTCGCAGATACAAGTGTGATATCCGAGGACAGTTGTGACTCTAAGTTCGTACATTCCGCATCAGCAACAACTAATAAGTCGGAAGCGTTGGAATCCAACGCTTCCAATTGCCACTCTCTAGTGCCTGGCAACGCAATTGATGCAGAGTACATCGAAGTTGTCCGCCTACCAGAACGCAAACTTCAGCCCATTTCCCCTGACGTGCTCGGAAAATCGGAAACTACGATGGAGGCCCTCCACAAGATGTCGGGACTCGAATTGAGGATGCTGGATGCCCTGCAAAATGAGGGACGGCAAATTATAAAAACCCGCTTGATGGTGATCTGGGATGAGATGTCCGTGCGCTTCGAACGGGGTGAATCGATAAATGGTATCTCGGGCACCGGCGGCAAAGGTATGGGCAAATACCTACGCAGTATTGGATTTCCTCCAGCGAAAAGGCGTAGCTGGAGATTCGAAGTCCGCAAAGAAGAAGCCTTGCGACTGGCGCAGGAGAAACCGCCGATCAAAAGGAGGCGCAGCACCAAAAAAGAAATCATTATTAATAGCCAATCTGAAGCCGATCTGATCGCGAAGGCTGGGGTCAGGATGGCATTAATGTCTGCGGGCGACAACATGATGCCACCGCACGAGCGAGCTAGTAAGGTAACCGTGATGGCGAAGGAGATCATCGAGGCGATTGAAGGCGGGCATTACGACCGGTTGGAGGCGTCCGCTGATCCCGAAGAAAAGCTTGATCCTCATACCGTCGGCATTGACACTTGGCGTAATCACAAGCTCCCTGCGACGACCTACAATCTGAAATATTTTGAACATGCTTCGTTTTATTTTATAGAACGTTATCGATACGCCTACGGAAGTACCGACTTTAAGAAAATTCTTAGCACTCTAGAGGACAATCCACAAGGGGTGTTATCGAACCCGCATGACTTTTCGCAATTATCGTTGCTGTTACGTGGGATTGCAGAGAATGCCAATCTATTGGCCGCGGTAATTTCAAGTATGCTGAACCCGCCGCCCGGACCGCAGCCTACTAAAAAATTGGGCGGTCCGCCGGAGCCGACCACTGAGCCACACAGTGAGGATTCGAAGTGCCTGCCTAAAACAGACGATTCTTGTGTTGTCACGTCTTCGGTCGCGCCAAAACTCGATTCCAGGGATCAGCCAGGAAAGAGCGAGTGCAAACGCATTGAACTGGGTGACGGTGTGGTCAGACTCGTTTTCAGTGATTCGAGGGTTGAATACTTTCGGGGCAAGGTGCGCATGAGTGACACACGGAGAGATAAATTTCTTAGTTCGCGTGCGGTTGATTTGGGGATACTTGAAAGATGGGCGAAAACCAGTTTTGGAGATGCCAAGAAAGCCGTCGCAGAATGTAAGAGCCTATCCTGCACGAAGGTGAAATATGTCCTGGTATTGCTGGAAGAACTGGCCGCTGCGGGGGCCATTTCGGTGAAGTCGTTGCCACTGCCGCGACGCCTGATGGGGCAGTACACCTGCCTAGGCCCGGAGATAGTCGCGCAACTGAAAAGCGGCGCGTTGTCTATGGATTCCGTGCCCGCAAGCAAGGCAGGTTCAAGAAATGTTATTGAGCCGAAAATGCCAACGCAAACAGGTACTCAAATCGGCGCAAAAAACGGAAAGTCCCAATCACAAACCCGAGAAGCGAGCAAAATCTATGAGATTTTTGCCGACCGTCCGTACAAAGGTGCGAAATGGCGGTTTAGAAATGTAGACGGTAGTAGTATGAGTGTCCGCTTCGAGACTAAGGAACNNATCTTGCCCGAAGCGACTATCAGGTTCGCTGAGGAGCTGGCCAAAAACACTCAGGCGGCAGCCACTGTGAAGAAAAGTGCCGGTCTCGTTATAGGCGACAAAATCAAACTCGCAGCGGCACCGACGCCCGATGTACTGCCAGTAAGAGGTATCGGGCACAAATCCGATCCCACACCGCACGGCTTCTATTTCGAATTCATCAAACATACTAAACCGTATGCCATTCGGGACCTGAATAATCCGCACATTGGGATTATGTGCCAGCTTCCTAATAAGGCGGAAGCCGAGCGGTATATTAATGACCGAGAACGCGATGCGGAGGCACATTTATAAAAGTTGTAAAGAACTGTCGTGCCGCAAGGGTACGCCCCTTTACTAGGTTAGAACTGGAGATTTTATGTCGAAGTTTTCGCCAGAAGGTTAATGTGATGTGTTGCTAAGAGTCCTCGTCTATCGAAACTTCCTGGTTTACGAATTAGAAACGGAGAACCGAATGTTTGTGGTTGAGGAGCGCAACGCAAAAACCGAGCGTTTTGTAGGAGACTTCAAGCCGCACGCTATGGGCCGCCTTCGATTGTTATACGATCCGCTCTTTCCGAGGAACAGCATGCGAAGGCTAACGCCACTCATCGG
This sequence comes from Acidobacteriaceae bacterium, assembly GCA_003135495.1. GTDB lineage: Bacteria > Acidobacteriota > Terriglobia > Terriglobales > Acidobacteriaceae > Acidiflorens. Next base: position 8,404 of record PLBX01000384.1, read on the forward strand.
CAATATAACAAATGATCTCCGTCCTGATGAAGCCTTCGTATCGAGGTCGGCGAGGCATTCCTTCGCATTTTCTTCCGATAAGCCGGTGGTGCGGCAAAGCTCATGCATATCGACATGAACTTTGCCGCCGCGACCAACTCTCGACTTCAGAACCTTAAACAGGCTTAAGGCAGAATTCTTGTTTTCGTCTTCCATATAATTCTTCAGTTAGTTATCGAATCCTCTCCTGCGTCTCCCGCTGCCACGCTTCTCGCCACCCTCTAGCGCAATTTTGTTCAGAGTAATCGGGTGCAGACCGAACACCTCGGCTATCTCCGGATAGCTCATTTGCGGATTTGCCTTGATGAAGTCCACGATTACTGCATGGGCCTTCGCCCGATTCTTCCGGGTCACGATCTTGGTTTGAACCACATCGGCCGTTTGGCGAAGTAGCTCCTTATACTTCTTGTCCATCGCTTTTCTCCTCTACTAACTAAAACGAAAACTAGAAAAAGAAGTAATTAGCGATCCAAAGGGCGGCTTTTATTAGGTCAGATTTTGCCAGTACCACTGCGAAAACTGGGGAAACAAATACCGGATCGCTGCTTCGGATTCCTAGTTTTTCAACTACCGAAAGCTAGGTTAGAGAGCTATTCAAGCTCGTGGAGAACAGAGTATGAGAATCAAAGATTTTAATAGTACGGAAGAGTTACAAGCCTATTTAGCATTGCTGCGGTCGTCGTCAGTTGTCTATCCACCCACGCAAACAAAAGCGGGGCACTTAAAAGACGTTGATGGTTGCAATGCAGGTAACCGAATAATCAAGACTGAAAGCAAGCCAACTTGCAAACATTTCTTCAGCGTGCATGATCACGACGGGGAGCAAGACATTGATTGTGACGGCTTCGTTTCTTCCCGCCCCAAAGCTTCAGCGACTGCGACAAAAGAGGAAGAGGCAGGAATAACTCAACGACAAGTTGGTAAAGAATGAATTTCCGAGAAATTATCAAGCAAGCCGAGCGCGGAGTCCATCAGGCTCCCACAGTCGCCGGATATCGCCATCCGAAAATCAGCGGATGGAAAGAGCTAGCGACCACGAATCCCGAAGATATCAGGAAAATGGCGGCGAATGGTTACTCAGGCTGCAACTGGGTAAGTGTTGCCAAGGAAGGATTCGCCTGCATAATCGACATAGACGACGTGGAATATGCGGAGTCGCTGGGCATGCCCGTCCCCAGGGATACGTTTATCGTAAACACCCCGTCAGGCGGGTTGCATGTCTACCTGTGGCATACGGATGAGTCCGTTAAGTTGGGCTCAACAAATATCATCGGGCCGGACGGCAGCGCAGCGATTGAGTTCAAATCGAATTACCTCACGTGCGCCAGCCCTGGGGTGGAGCGCACGGATAAAGAGCCGCACGGCTACTACGCACCTGCGAACGACAACTCAATCAAGCAAATCCAGCCTGAACTGGTTTCTTGGCTCAGAGCACATGGACGGCAGAAGAAACAGTACGCGGCTCGTGCGTCGAAACGCGAGTTCCATCCCAGCTATGAGCTAGAGGACGAGATTGAACATTATGACTGGCACATGACCGGACAGGAGAAAATCGGACCGAATGGTGTGCGGTTTATAGAGTTTAGCGTGTGTCCTATTGACGACGAAATTCATGTGGGCATGGAAGAGTCCCGCAGTTTCAAGTGCTGCCTGACCATCGGCGATTACGGCCTTGGATTCGCTTGCCAAGCTGGACGGCATCAAGAATCGACGATTAATGACGTTTGGGAAGCCTGCGAAGAACGAGGTTGTGAGGAATATCCCTACTGTAGATACCTCGATGAAGACAAAGCGGGTCAAGCCAGGGCTATGTTATCGGACCCGACGTTTCCAATCGAATCCGCTGATGATTGTAAGCAAGGGACTGGAGAAGCAGCCGCAAGCGGCGAAGCACCCGCAAGCGACGAAGCNNTGCGACGAAGCACCCGCAAATGGCGAGACCGCTTCCGTTTCCACTTTCACGTATTCTCCCGATGACACGGGAAATGGGGAAAGATTAGTACGACTTTACGGCAAGATGATCCGCTTCGTATATGAAACGGGCGTTTGGATGGTCTGGGGCGATGCCGGTTGGGAGCAGGACACGAATGGCCAGCTGATGCGAATGACCAAGGCCGTAATAAGGGAACTCGTTGATGAAGCAGGAGATGACAAGGAACTTTGGTACCACGCGAAAAAATCCGCTTCGGTGTCTGGTCGCAAAGCGATGATAGCCTCAGCCGCCGTTGAAAAGGACATCATCACTAATATCAGCCAGTGGGATCGTGACGGGTAGCTCTTAAATTGCCAAAACGGAGTGATCGAGCTAGGTTCCCAAACCTTTCGTGAACGCACCCAGTCTGATCTCTGCACTAAGCAAAGCAGTGTGACGGTTGACACGAATGCGACCTGCCCCCTATGGGAGACCGCCATGGATAAGTGGTGTTGCGGCGACAGGGAGTTAGTGGAATATCTCCAGGCGGCTTGGGGGATAACTCTTACCAGCGACACCAGCCTTCAGGCGTTGTTTTTCTGCCAAGGTGGCGGAGAGAACGGCAAGGACACTGCCTTTACTGTGATTGAGCACATCATGGGGACCTACTGGAAGAACGTCAACTTCATGACCTTTGCGGAGACGAAGAATCATTCCGAGCACCGCAACGATCTCGCGGACTTGGCAGGGGCAGTCAGAATGGTTACTTCGTGTGAGTCAAGCGACGGTCATTCTCTCGACGAGGGCGTAATCAAGCAAGTGACCGGATGCAGTCCAGTAACCTGCCGCCAAATAATGGGCAAGCCTTTCACCTATGTCCCACAGTACAAGATGTGGTTCATGTCCAACTACGAACCCGTCGTCAAAGGTAGTGATCGAGGCATCTGGCGTCGGCTGAAGAAGATTCCTTGGAACTACACGATTAAACCGGAAGAGAAAGACCCCCACTTCACAACCAAGCTACTGGCAGAGGCACCGGGGATCCTCAACTGGATGCTCGTGGGGCTTAGGAAGTACATGGACCTCGGCAACAAGCTTCCTTACTGTGCTGCAGTCAAACAATCTACCAATCAGTACATGGAGGATATGGATATTATCGGCCGGTTTGTAAAAGACCGGATGTTCTTACAGGAGGGAGCTTCGGCGCTAGGCTGCTTTATCTATCGAACCTATGCGGATTGGTGCAAAGAGAATGGATTCTTTGCCATGAATAGCCGCAGATTTTATGCCGAGTTTAGGAAACGATTTCCCAACGGGAAGTTTCCGGAGACGCTGGGCAAGAGCGGAGCCGTTTTCCATGGCGTAGGGTTGCTGATAGACGGTAATCGCATGACGCCGGAGGAAATTCTTTAGAGCGGTGAATGAAGGTGAACGAGTGAATCAATTCCAATACCTTTCCTTCTATACGCGTGTGTATGGGAAAGGTATCCAAAATGATTCAATGATTCACCTTCATTCACCGCTGCCCCATCTAACCATCCGGTCGATAGATTTGATAGCTGTTCCGGAACAATTAAAGGACTTTCGTCCCCCTTTAATAGGGCTGGGCTCGGCGACAGCGATTCATCTTCCCACAGTGTCCCCAATTAAATAAACACAGTCGTATTGGGAAATCGGCAACTCGACGGGAAATTTCGCAAAGGCCGGGTCTCGCTGAGATTATCGAAAACATATAATTAGGAGAAAACATTGCACGCTCGTGAATCGATTCGACCTCATCTTATCGCCGCCCGTATGCAGCACTGGTTGCTAGTCGCCCGTCAGCCCTCAGTTCGTCCAACTTGCCCGACTGCGCGAGCTAGAAAGAACTTCTGGCGTTTATGTCGAGCCTATCCCGAAGTTGCAAAACGGCTGGGCTTCTCGGAATTATCAGTGTTCGATAACTTGTACATGCCTNNGGATAAGCACTTCGAGTTGAGGCCAAGATGCCGTCCAGACTTTTAAGTCAAATAGTTATCGGACTTCAAGCTTTATCCAGTATTAGTTTGGATGAACCCAAATGTAGAAGTAACCAATCTCAACATAAGTGAAGTAATAGAGCCACAGCCCGATGCACAATCTGCATATAAACCGCTTTACTCGGTCCAGTCATTTGGGACCGTGCCTTGGCAGTTTCTGGATGAACTCATCGCTTTTTATTGCGAGTTACCCGAACCTCGAATCCTAGACGCCACGGTAAACGAAGGCCGAATATGGGGCCGAGGAAAATCTCGCTACAAATATGTTGGCATGGACATCAATCCGTCGGTCCACCCCGACATAGTTGGCGACAATACCGCAATGCCCTTCGCCGATCAGTCATGGGACATCATTGTTTACGATCCGCCGCACACGGGGGAACAGGGCAAGTCCAGATTTGCACCAATTTACGGGACAGGAGTGGCTGTAAATAAAACGGGTGGTCTCGCCCATACATATCCCGCGTTTTTGAAAGAGGCTTATCGAGTGCTGCAGCCCAAGGGACTCCTGTTAGCCAAGCTAGCCGATTGTACTCACCGCAACAGATTCCAATTCGCTACTGCGGAGTTCTATATCGCCGCCAAGCAATATGGGTTCGAATTGCAGGGAAATCACATCCTACCTCGAAAAAACGTCATCATCGATCCGAAGTGGAAAAAAGCTAGTCACCCGCGACAAAACCACTCGACATGGATGGCGTTCAGGAAAATAGGATGAAATTTACTTTGTCGATATTTCGACTGGTTCCTAGCCAATATGCGACGACCGGGGTGCCGCAAAGAGCCTGCCGTTAGGTCACGGGACTCGGAGATGAGGGTGAGGCAAAATCTTTGGTAAGCTCTGTGATTTTTCAGTTACGTCGTTCATCAAAGATGTATGAAGCAGAGGTAGAGCGAAGGAATCAGCAGCACCAGGAGACAAAGGAGCAGAGTAAAATGAATCAATTTAATTGGTGGGACAATAACATTCAGGCGTCCCTGAAAGCGGGTGCCTTACGCCTCGGCAAGCGATTCGATGGCGTCATCAACTTTTATAAGGTGATGACTCGCTGGGATGGCGACGATAAGTCCAACGAGGAAATTCTCGTTGCACTGCCCAAGACGCTCATTTGGACGCCAGCCCTCCCTCATGCGGGTCAGGTTTTCCGGCCCAATATGGCAGCGGGATTCGACGCCATTATGTACCTGAGCCCGAGTCTGGAGTTTGAGTCTCAGGCATTCATTAATCACACGGTCGCTCACGAATTTGCCCATGTACATTTAGGGCACCACGTCGGCGAGGGCAGCATCCAACTAGCGAAAGCTGGTATTAAGCACGGCGACCAGCAGCACGAGCGAGAGGCCGATGCACTCGCTGCGGAGTGGCGTTTTAAACGGGTAAAGGATACGTGGATGTCTCGCACGATGATAGCGTTCGCCAAATCCATCGCTGGCAAGCCCCGTCTGTGCAAAAAATTCATGGAAGCACTTAAGTGACCTACGTGGAAGAATGGGATTGATTGGGAACGGACCAGGCACAGGTAAATCATCTTGAGCTTCGAGACATTTCAAACCGGCCGTTGTCACGGAAACGGCAAACTGAAGCCCAGGTTTCACAAATATTGTAGTGATCCCGATGAGCCTATCTAGCTTGGGCACGGTAACGTTGTAGTAATGGGTGAGCGGTGGCAGGAATTCTATGTTCACCCTTTAAGGAAGGCGTCCAAGAAGGAGGGGATGGAGCACGGATTAACCTCACTTCAGGATTTTGTAACGCGCCGGACGGCACTGGCCGATTCCATTTTCGATCCGTAGTACTATTTTCGGGCTGCGGCTTCTCTTGTAATAAGAGTGAGGTAATTCTCATAGGTCAGTCGGTTGCGTCGATAACGTATGAGAAGTCGCGCCCCCTCCTCATGCCGATTGAGCTCGGCTCGTAGATCATCGACTGTATAAAGATAGTGACCGTCAATTGAGATGATTACATCACCTGACTCCATGCCGACGTTAAATGCGGGGCCATCCGACTGCACGCTTGAGATTTGAAGCCCGTCATGTTTCTCGGTGGGATTACCCGAGAACAAAACTCCCATTCGAGATACGTCGGCCTTATCCCACGATTGAATATCCAGGGATTTATCGCTGGCGACATTCGAGAGTGTATGGCTTAAGATCGGTTCAGGGGTGCTTACCTTCTGTGTTACAACCCTAGTAGATTCCCGTTTCATCTCTACATTGCGAACGCTAAAGTCATATCCCCTCCCATATATTCCCCTTATCGAATCAGGCGAGCCAACGACATAAATGATGTATTCGCCCTTCTTCAGTGGATCAGTACCCATTTGGAATCTGTTGCCTCCCAGCGCTATTGCATGCGTCTTACGAATTGCCTCGGCTCTTATACCATTCTTGGCTCCAACCAGACCACCGCGAGCTTCCACTTCCAACTCTCGACGATTGTTTTTTTCATCCATCTGAACCAAAATGAAATTATCGATCGTATCAGCTTTTGGCAGGTCTATCTCGATCATGGGGCTGGGGCTAGAAACAATCGATGAGTGCGGCCCATCCAAGTAAGCCTTCTCCTTCACGGATTTAAATCCTAGGGAAACATCATGGCCGAGTCGTCCGCCTATCTTCGATTGGCCCATGGTGTGTATCGGGACCAGAGTGTTATCCACGACAACTCTTGGAGATGTCAAAGCATTCGCATCAAGCATAGCCGCGATTATCTTCGGCGAGACGCCTGCCTTTTTTAGATTAATGAGGTCAGTATCCTCTAATTGGAACTCGCAAGTGCCGTTCTTGATCTTGGCAATTATTATGTCATCGTCCAGACCTAGTTTCGACATTTCAACTATTCGAGTGTTGGTGATGCTCGATTGCTGGTCTGCTATCGGCTGGTTCTGGGAGAAACCGAAACTCATGGCGATGAGGAGAACCAATAGGGACAAGCAATAGATTTTCATCTAATACTCCGTTTCAAAGGCAGGTCGTTAACGGCGAATCGTATCACGTGTCGGTGCTGTCGAGTAGCACGAGTATCAACAGCGTGATAAATGAAGCGGAATGTTTTTTGTACTGTGGAACTGGTGCAGATTCGACATCGCTTCGTTTCTTAGTCCGTTCGCAGGGTTACTCCACCTCGCCTAATCGAAGCACTGGGACTCAGTTCGGCAGCAAAGCCCGTATCGCTGCCAGAGCCTAAACCAAGGACTATTCGCGAGCATTTCGTCGTGCCTGCGATTCGCCGCAGCGAGGTCGCTCGCGCTCAGCGGCCTGATATCCGGCGCTTCGAACATTTCCTGTATCTGCTCGATCTCGTCAATGGTGCGTTCAACGTCCATGCGTCACAATCATCTAAGAGAAGGCGCTGAGCGGTCAACCTGAAGCGGCAACTAGCCTGAAATGCCTCGCTTTGTGACCAGATAAACCGCAAAGCTTCCCAGCCAATGACCGCCCTCGCACTCCGACGCTAGAATGTGGATTGATGTTTAAAGTCGCTAGCTGGAATTTGAATTCTGGGTCAAACGAGAGCGAACAACCAGTCAGGCAGGAATCGATAGCTCCGAACGAAAGCGGAATGAGTTAAAGGATTTGAGAAAATCTTCGGGTACCTAGCTCTTCGATGGAAGCACAACGGGCTCAATTTCGATCTTGTTTCTTCCCGTTCGCTTCGCTTGATAGAGTGCGGTGTCGGCTCGCGCAAGAAAGCTCTCAAGCGAATCTCCTGATCGCCAGCGAGCCAGTCCTAAGCTTATGGTGATCTGCTTTTGGCATCCTGTTATTTTCATGGTTTGAATCTGTCGTCGGATGCGTTCGGCGACCGCCGAAGCTTTTTCTATCGGTGTTCCCGGCAGTAAAACAACGAACTCTTCTCCTCCGAATCGAACCACAAGATCGTAGGGCCTCGTTTGGCTACCGAGAACGGCGGCAGTGCCAACCAGAAATTGGTCGCCCATAAGATGCCCGAATTGATCATTGATCGACTTGAAGTGATCCAGATCGCCGAGCATCATCGTCAAGTCTTCTCCCTGCCGTTCTGCGCGAGATGCCTCACGCACGAAGACCTCTTCCAGTGTTCGGCGATTGGCTAACCCGGTTAGCGCATCGGTCCGGGAAAGCTGTGTGATCCGTTGGTTTGCCTCTTTAAGGTCGCGGTTAGCGAGTTCTGTGGCTTCCTTGGACCTGACTAATTCTGCTTCAATTTGCTTGCGTTCGGTGATGTTGTCGAAAACCGTAACAAAGCATCCCTTCCCGGCCCCATAGGCTGAGATGGAAAACCACATCCCCAAGCCTTTAAGTTCGATCTCAAACCTCTCTGGAATGCCTGTCAGCGCCACTCGGACATATCTCTCAAACAATTCTGGTTGCGAGTCTTTCCCTTCCGGGATGATCTCGGTAAATTTCCTGCCCACCACATTTCGCAAGCCCGTCAACTTTTCGAATGTACTGTTGACGGCGAGATGTACGAAATCTATCGGACGGCCACGGTCGTCAAAAACCATCTCGCAGTGGGCAAAGCCTTCCAACATATTTTCAAAAAGGGAGCGATAACGCCTTTCGCTTTCTTCTCCCACTTTTCGCACGCTGATGTCTGAAATGAGGCCAATGGCAACTCGCAAGCCATTCGAGTCCCTAGTAGCCACTGCCCGATCATGCGCCCAGAACCACTCTCCATTCTTTTTTTGTGCTCGGCATTCGATGTCATAGGGTTGTTCCTTCTTTATGAGTGATTCGAAAGCCTGCCCTACTCTCTCCTTATCATCTACGTGGACTGAGTTAAACCAGAGAGAATCTCCCTTTCGGCAAAACTCGGCCGCAGAGTATCCAAGGAGCGTTTCGACTTGGGGACTCACAAAAATTACGTTGCCCTTAATATCGGTCTTCCACACAACCTCTGGGATGGTCGCCACCAACGACCGGTACTGCGCTTCACTGGACGTTAGCTCGAAACGAAGTCGCTCTTCCTTTCTGAGAATGATGAAGCTGAGAACCGCCGCCAACCCCGTAGTGAACGAGATCGTGAAGGCGTGAGAAGTCCAGATCGTGATCTTTGGATGTAGGGACTGCGTGGCTGCTTCAAAAACGAGCATGACGCAGAAAGTAGCCATTGCGGCTCTTAGCGCACGTATGCGGGCGCTCACCACTCCCCTTCGCATCGTTCTCGGCTCGCGCAGAAGGCGGCTATAGCTCGTAGTCAGGATGGCAATTCCTAAGATGAGGATCGTCAAGGTCGCAATACCAATTACACCGAGACTAGAAACGTCTACCGCGTGCGACAAGTCGGCGGCCTCATCGGAAATTGTGAAGCTAACGGCCGCCATCCCTGTGTAATGCATGATTGGGATCGCAGCGCCCATCACGATAGCGTTGGCAAACTTCCATCTCTGGCTATGACTCCGAGCAAGGAAGAGCAAGCGGAGCGCGATAAACGAAATCCCGACCGCAAGCATGACGGAAAGAACTACGATTGACGGATTGAAGTGACACATCGCACTCATCCGCATTGCATCCATGCCGATGTAGTGCATCGCACCGATCCCTCCGCCCATGACGAGGCTTCCAAACGCCGTGCGCCATAGGCTCATTTCTCGCCCGCTTGCGAAATGCAACGCAGCGCCTGCGGCGAGAATAGCGGTCAGCAAAGATAGCAAGACAATCGGCCAGTCGTACCACACTGGGATTGACAACCTGAAAGCTAGCATTCCAATGTAGTGCATGGACCAAACGCCCAATCCCATGGCGCTGGCTCCGCCCGCCAACCAACCAAATCGTGCCCATCCTCGTGCTACCATCACCCGACCCGCAAGCTCTAATGCTGCATAGGACGCAAAGGCTGCGATCACAACGGACAGTACCACCAAGCGGTAGTCATAAGACCCGACGAGCATTGTGTTTTCGTGGAGCATGGTTGAGTTTCTCTCTTTGCGGCCGCGACGCAAATCCAGACAAGACCCGTGAATGTGGCCTTGGCTTAATTGCGGCTGCTGCCTTCTGTGATTGAGATGGACCGCAGGTAGGTACCGCTCATGAGCCTACTATCGCAACTTGAGCGTACTCCCGCTCGGAAGGTCACCATAGTTACGAAAGGGGACAGTGTGCTAATGCGGGAGTTTTTCGTTCTGGTCCTGTTCGCGCCGTCAGCCGAGCCTTGGCCTGCTTGCCAAAAGGGCCACTGACTTTCCGAGTAACTCCGGTGCGAACGCTCTCCCAAGATTCTGCTTACAATCAAAGTATGCAGGTTGTAGCGGAACTCGCCCCCGGATTTTGACCGGCAGTCAAGCAGACTTCGGGTGTTCGAAAACGTTACCCTGCCGCGATCAAGC
>PLBX01000310.1 GCA_003135495.1 Acidobacteriaceae bacterium
CCTCGGGCGGCGGCTGCTGCAACACTCCGCTGGCTATTACAGCGAGTGTGAACGCAGGCTCACTCGCAGCGGGAACCTACACTGCCGAAATTATTTTCACCGAGTACTCCAATCCTCAGCGCTCGATGGTCGTGCCGGTCAACCTGACGGTCGTCAGCAGCGGCGCATTCTTTGACAATCTGCCCGGCGGACTGAGCTTCTCCTTCNNCTTCAAGACGGGCGGCGCCGCCACCTCACAGATCGTGCAAGTCGGGAACGGCGGAACCGGAACTTTGAGCTGGACCGCTACAACCAGCACTGCCGATGGGGGTGCGTGGCTGACAGCAACGCCCTCCAGTGGAACCGCGCCCTCGATTGCGACAATCTCGGTCACAGCTGCAAATCTCCCTAACGGTGGGCAAGTCGCCGGAACCTTCAGCGGTCAACTGGTTTTCCAGACCGCAGGAGACACGACCACCATTCCAGTCACGGTCACGGTTGGAACCGCCGTGTTCACCCAAATGAACCCCATCAGTTTCACCATGCCATTCGGTGGTTCGAATCCACTGCCGCAGGTGCTGAACATCTCCACCACTGACGAATCCACCATCCGTTTTAGTGCGAGTGCGTCATCGGCCAAGGGCGGCGCCTGGCTGTCAATCTCTCCCTCGGGAGGGGGTTGTTGCAATACGCCGCTGGCTCTTACCGTAAGCGTGAGCGCGAGTACGCTTGCGGCGGGAACCTATACCGGAGAGATCATCATCACCCAATACTCCAACCCCGGCCTATCGATGACCATCCCGGTAACATTGACCATCGGTGCCTCCTCGAGCGCATTCTTCGACAGTGTCACGGGCGGGCTGAGCTTCTCGGTGCAGCCCGGCAAGAAGGCGACTCCGCAGACGCTTCTCGTCGGGAACGGAGGCGCCCTAACGTTAAAGTTTACCGTGGCTCCAAGCACCGCCGACGGCGGCGCCTGGTTGACGGTGACTCCTCTCCTTGGNNGGTCGCCAAGGGAGCGCCTCCCAAAGCACTCACGGTCTCGGTCAATGTCCTCAACTTGCCCGGAGGCGGCGTCCTGGCTGGGACCTTCACCGGTCAACTGCTGCTTGAGGCTCCTGGGAGCGTCGCCACCGTCCCGGTCACGGTCACTGTAGGCAAGGCCTCCTTCTCTCAAGTGAATCCGATCAGCTTCGTCATGCCGTTTGGCGGGGCGAATCCGCTACCTCAGGTCCTGACCATCCCGGTCAGCGACAATTCCGCGATTCGCTTCTCCGCGAGCGCGATCACTGGCAAGGGTGGTAACTGGCTCAGCATCTCTCCCTCGGGCGGCGGCTGCTGCAACGCACCTCTACCCGTCAGGGTTAGTGTCAGCGCCAGTTCGCTTGCGGCGGGATACTACACCGGAGAAATCAGCATCATCGAGTACGCCAACCCCGGCAGATCCATGAACGTGCCCGTCACTCTGGCGGTCCTGGCTTCCAGCAAGGCGTTCTTCGATAATCTTCCCGGCCAGACCAGTTTCTCGTTCAAGCCGAGCAGTACGAACCCTCCATCGCAAACCGTTGTTGTCGGTAACGGCGGAGCCGGAACGCTAAGCTGGAGTGTTTCGGCCAGCACCGCGTCTTCTCCCAAGTGGCTCAAGGTACTTCCCACAACAGGCACTAACGCTGGGACGTACACCGTATCCGTCACCAACTCGGCTCTGCCCGGAAAAGGACTCATCGCTGGTACCTACATCGGGCAGCAGGTACTGAAAGCGACGACTGGCAGCGTGACCATTCCCGTGGCGGTCACGGTAGGCGATCCAGTCTTCGTTCAGCTTCCGACCGTCACCTTCAATACCACCGTGGGCGTGAATCCCGCGCCGCAGGTGATAAGCATCGCCAGCACCAGCGCCGTCATCCGCTTCACTCCGATCGCGGCGTCGGGCAAGGGCGGGAACTGGCTGAGCATCTCTCCATCGGGCGGCGGCTGTTGCAACACGCCCACGAACGTTACTGTCAGCGCGAATGCCAGCGCGCTGGCCCTGGGAACCTACATTGGAGAGATCAACGTCATCCAGTATTCCAACCCTGCGCAGTCGATGACGATCCCCGTGGTTCTCAATGTCGCGTCCGCAGCCGATGAAACATCTCCAGCAACCGCGAATGGAGAAGCACCTTAGAGCGCAATCTGCTTGCGCGAACAGAGCTGACGGAGTCGGTCCAACCCCGACTCCGCCACTTTCAAGAGCCAGATAGCAAAGCCGTCGNNTCGGCTTGGAGGAAGTTGGCGCTGTCCGACGATAAAACAATCTGACAGATGGATGTCTCCACTTTCTAACCAAGAGGCGGAAGTCGTGTCACAAAAGCATGGGCAAGAATCTCCGAAAATCTTCATTTACGTGCCTTTTAGCGAGCACACCCTGCGGAGAGATTTGTCGCTTTTGGACTGCGCGGCAGGCACGCAGTCACATGCGAACCAACTTTGCGCTTGAAAGGGGTCGTGGAAACCACTTTTAGCCACAGAATCGCCAACCATTCGCTCTTCGATCGGTCTAGAAACCGCACTGGTTTGCCACAGCACCGCAATACCACCTCGCCCCCGTCTCCGGATAAAAGATTGATTCCCTGTAACTTACGTAAACGTCGGCTCTTGCGCGATTCAGACCTGTACTGAGGGTTCGAATTCACCCCTCTCCGCCACACAGTCTGA
>PLBX01000448.1:0-7282 GCA_003135495.1 Acidobacteriaceae bacterium
TAACGTGGACCGAGATTGCAGTCTCTGAGCACAGCCGAATGCAGAAGCATGCGCGCTGCGCTCAGGAAATATGACCTGCGATGTGTTGTCTTCTCTTATCCGCCCTCAGTACTGCTGAAGAATGACAGGGTTTACAAGTAGTGTCTGAGCAAGATAGCTCACATTGAAACCAATGGTCTATGTTCCAAAGTTGGAAGGGCGTGAGGCAGCCCAACGAACGCAGCCACTAACGGCTGCCGCTCGATGAAGTCTAAACCGCTTCCCATAGCTGTCTGTTGAGGGGAATGACGGCCACAACGGAAGTGCCGTTATCGTGGGACGTTATTTCGACGCTGCCGCCAAATTGCCGCAGTCTTTCCTGAATACCCATGAGACCTACTCCGGAAACTACTTTGCCGCCATGGAGGCGGTCCGGCGCTACGCCTTTGCCTGTATCCAGAATTTCGACTTGAACGGAATAAGGGGATCTGGTTAAGCGAATGTCGGCGGTGGTGCTGCCAGAATGGCGGTGTATGTTGGTGAGACACTCCTGCACAACGCGGAAGAGAGCAATCTCCATATCTCCGGGAAGACGGCCAAAATCGGGACTCATTTGCAACTCGACTTTAACTCCGCTGCGTTGAGCAAAGCCTTCCGTATACCAATGGAGAGCCGAGGGAAGACCGACCTCATCGAGCAGCGGGGGATGTAGGAGATAGGACATAGTACGAAGCTGTCGACTCATGTCCTCGTTAATGGCGATGGTGTCGGCGACGAGAGGGGCGATCTTGTGCCCTTTGGCTTCCTCGCTCATCTGATCCAAAGCCATTTTCATAGCCACCAGCATCTGGCCGGTGCTGTCGTGGAGTTCCCGGGCGAGACGCCTTCTTTCGTTGTCCTGCAACATTAGGATCTTGCCCGTAAGTTCGCGGATCTCGTCAGTTTTCTGCGCCAGTTGGAGAGTTCGTTCCTGGACTCGCTGCTCGAGTTCGTCGTGAGCTTTTTCGAGCTCTTTTCTGGCTTTTTCGGCTTCTTCCGCATCCAGCCGGGCGTCGCGTTCGGCCTGTTTCAAACGAAGCAGGGCTCCGACAGTCGCGAGAAGTTCGCCTCGCGAGGTAGGCTCTGCTAGGTAGCCATCAGCTCCGGTTTCCAGCCCCCGGACTCGATACTCGGCCTCGACGAAGGTAGCGGAAATGTGCAATACAGGGATGTGAGCGGTGCGGGGGTTGCCCTTCAGAATGCGGCAGATTTCAAAGCCGTCCTTATCAGGAAGATGCACGTCCAAAGTGATGAGATCGGGGCAGTCGTCTGCCAGACGGAGGGCTTCGGCGCCATTGCGCGCCTCCAACACTTTGTACCCATCTTCCTTGAGCGTTCTGGTCAAGGAATATCTGAGGGCATCATTGTCATCGACCGTCAGAATCGTTATGTTCTTACTCTCACTCATAAAAATCCGCGCGCTACCGTCCTTTCAGATGCTAATTAACCCTCACGTGGGCTTCATTGGAACTAAACTTTGTTTGCAACCCCGCCCGCGCGAAAGCCTCTGCAAAGCGAGCTTCCGCAGTTTCCCGATACTCCGACATCCCTTTGGCTGTACAGCGCCTTTGCAGAATGGGCCGTTTTGGTTAGCGCTATGAAACGCCATCAAGATCGGCTTAGTGACGTTGCTTACAGGGGTAGTAGTGTTCTTCCTCTGGTCAAGGTGGAAAGCCACGTGGCCATTCGAAGCAGCCGCGATTAAACCAAATCACGCTTGAGGGATTCAGCAAGGCAGCAACTGATGCACTCCTTCGCGCCGCTACTCTAAACTGCCCCAGTAAGTTGCGTGGCTCGCACGATTTCCGCCTTTGAGTAAGAATAGTCAAGGTGAAGCGAAACGGTTTGGCTGAAAGGGCAGGAGCTGAACAAAATCCGCTTATGCGCTTTTCTCATGCATGGCGGGCGCTGCGACATCGTAATTTCAGGCTATTTTTTTCCGGACAAAGCATTTCTCTGATTGGCACCTGGATGACTCGGGTTGCCACCAGTTGGCTAGTGTATCGGCTGACTGGATCCGCTTTGTTGTTGGGAGTGGTTGGGTTCGCGGGGCAAATTCCCACCTTCATTTTGGCGCCTTTTGCCGGCGTCCTAGTCGACCGGCTGAATAGACAGAAGTTGCTGGTGTGGACACAGGCATTGGCAGGTTTGCAGTCACTGGCACTGGCAGCACTAACACTAGCCAAAATCATTAATATTCACGAAGTTATTTGGCTGAGCGCGCTCCAAGGGCTGATAAATGCTTTTGACATGCCAGGGCGGCAAGCTTTCCTGGTACAGATGGTGGAGGACAAACAAGATCTTGGCAACGCGATCGCGCTTAATTCTTCCATGGTTAACATGGCTCGGCTGGTTGGCCCAGCGCTCGCGGGATTGGTGATCGGGTCGGTCGGCGAAGGATATTGTTTTCTGATTGACGGAATCAGTTATCTTGCCGTTATCGCCTCATTGCTGCTGATGCGCGTGAAGATCGCGCCGGGAAAACGGCATCCCGCTTCGATGCTGGAGCAACTGAAAGAAGGATGGGCTTACGTACGCGGCTTTGCACCCATACGAACTATTCTTTTACTGTTCGCGTTAATCAGTCTCATGGGGATGCCGTTCATGGTGCTGATGCCGATCTTCGCATCCGAAGTGTTGCATGGGGGGCCGCACACACTCGGGTTTCTGCTGGGAGCCTCGGGGGTGGGGGCGCTGATTTCGGCTCTTTCGCTTGCGTTGCGAAAGACGGTTCGCGGACTTACAACCATGATCCAAATTTCAGCCGCGGTCTTTGGGCTTGGCCTGATCTGCTTTGGTTTGTCGAGAATACTCCCACTATCCATGTTCCTCATGCTGATCGTCGGCTTTGGGATGATGCAAGGCCTGGCGGCGAGCAACACGGTCATTCAAACGCTAGTACCGGAAGATAAGCGTGGCCGGGTCATGAGCTATTACACGATGGCTTTCGTGGGGATGGCGCCCTTCGGCAGTCTTTTGGCGGGTGGGCTTGCGCATCGACTCGGAGCGCCGATGGCGGTGATGATTACGGGTGCGTTTTGTCTTGCGGGAGCGGTTTGGTTTACGACACAGCTGCAGTCAATCCGGAAAGTCATGCGACCTATTTACATTGAGATGGGCATTGTCAAAAACGGGACGGAACCGAGCTTGGAAGATCAAGTGGGCCGCTGACGTTCGCATTCGGATTCTTATGTAATGTCAAAGCAATATTCCACTACAGCGGGAAAATTTCACTTTGTAACAATACGCATTTCATCGGCAGCCGGGCAAGGCTGGAGCAGTAGTGCTCAGTGCAAGAGTGTTTGCCGCGGGTAGCTGACGCGGATTGAAACAATTTCAAATGGATGAACGGGCACAGTGAGTTGATTCGTTCCCTGCAGGGACAACGACAACCCCGATCCTTCTGGCTCCTCCATTAAATTTGTTAATGTGGCACCGGTCGCGCCCGGAGGAATGGTAAGTTGAGACTCTCCATCTTTACCCCCCCACTCGTAGAAGCGAAGTAGGAGGCCGTTGCCGTCCTCCGTTTTTTTCATGGCGGTCAGAATAATATTTTCCTGCCTGGTCGCGACGAAGGAGTGGGACGGGGGTAACGTTCCTTGATGCGACTCAGTTTGCATGGCTGAGAGCTTGTAATTGAATTCGTAGCCTCGCCGCACGGTAAGCGCTTGTTTCCAGTCGCCGCTATGAGGGTAAAGCGAATAGCTGAAACTATGGTGGCCGCGGTCGGCTCCGGGGTCAGGCCACGTAGGGGAGCGCAGAAGCGACATTCTCAGAACGTTTCCCTTGGCGTCGTAACCGTACTTCGACTCATTGATCAGACTAAAGCCGTGATCTCGGGCGCCCAGATCGGCCCAGCGCAGCGCGGGAACTTCAAACTTGGCCGCCTCAAACCGATTGTTGCGAGTGGTAGGACGTTCGATAGAGCCGTATGGAATTTCGTAGGTCGCTTCTCCGCTCGTGGCCGCCAGCGGGAAAGCTGCCTTCAGCAAGATGTGGGTTTCATGCCAATCGATTTCGTTGCTGACATCGACACGATTCAGGCCGGCATACAGTGATATATCCTGAACAAACTTTGATTTTTGCCAATTGCGGATGACGCGTATCGTGGCGCGCAATGGGCCTTTTTCGACAACTTCTACCGAATCGACCATGTCGAGCCTGGTAAATTGCTGCTCGAAATCCGCGTCGATGTTCCATGCGTCGTAATCTTTCGGAGTGTCTTTGAAAGCGATCAATTCGTTGCCACAGCTGTTTGCTGCGATGGTCTCGAATTTAGATTTCTTATCGTAGATGCTAGAGATACAGCCGGTCTTGGGATCGACGGAGACGCGTAGCAACGCATTTTCGAGCGAAAAGCCTTCGACCTTGAGATCGGTCGGCATGGCGCTTCCGCCGGAAGCCACATGCAGAACCTCATAACCAAGCGAGGGTACGTCCCTGACTTCGGTCAGCAGTTGATAGGTATTTAGCGCCGCGTTATTCGATAGCACCTGAAAAGGCTGAGGCTCCCCACGCGAATTCAGAATTGAAAGTTGTCCTTTTGCTGGCTCGGGAAGTTGGACGTTGATGGAGACCAGGTCGGTTCTCTCCCACGCCAGTGGATTCACCACTAACACGGGCACTCCGTTTCCCTTTGTCTCTATTTGACTGGCAATGGCGTGGAGAGCTTGGGAGCTTACTAGTTCGGTTTGCAGCCGCACAAAGTCGTAATCCCGCTGCGCATCGCGATAGATGTTGGCGATACCCGAACCCGCAGCCAGGTCGTGGAACTGGTTGAAGAGAACTTTTTTCCACGCCTCCGTCAGCTCCGTGCTGGGATAAGGAAGTCCGGAGAGCCAAGCGAGAGAAGAATATTTTTCGGCATTCAGTAACTGTTCTTCGCTTTCGCGCATGTTGCGCTTGTGATTCGCCTGCGTGGTGAATACGCCCCGGTGATATTCAAAATACAATTCGTCATTCCAAACGGGCAGAGTGAGTTTTCCATTCACCGGAGCAGGCAGCTCAGCGTTTTCTTCCCCCAGAGTTTTGTAATTCCACAGCGGTGAATGCGCGGTATCAATTTGCTTTTCGGCATCGGAGAAAAATCCCTGGGCTACGCCGAAACTCGTCTTCGGGAAAACAACGCCGGGGCTTGACCAACGCACGCCGTCTTCGAGCATCACGCGCGTCGGGCCACCTCCGTGATCGCCGACTCCGAAAAGGTGCATCATCTCCGGCACTCCGGGATGGGCCGCCTGGAGCGCCGCCACATCGGATGCGATTCTCAACGGTTCAATGTCATTGACGTAGTCGTGGGGAAAATATGTGAGTACCCGGCTGCCGTCCGGCGACTGCCACCAAAACAATTTCATCGGCAACTGATTGGCGTCGTTCCACGTCATTTTCTGCGTGACGAAGTAATCGACGCCGGACTTCTTATAAATTTGCGGCAACTGCCAGGTGTATCCGAAGGAGTCAGGATTCCATCCGATGCGGACATCGGTACCAAATTTTTCTTTAAAGTAGCGTTTTCCGACCAGCAGTTGTCGCACCAACGACTCACCATCCGGCATGTTCAAATCAGGTTCCACCCACATTCCGCCGACCATTTCCCAACGGCCTTGTTGGACGCGATTAACGATCTGCTGATGGATGGATGGATATTTTTCAAACATCCACTCGTTGTAGGCGGCGGCAGATTGTGTGTATGTATATTGCGGATACTCGTCCATAAGCTGGAGCGCGGTTCCGAACGTCCGTCGCACAACGTCCACGGTTTCTGTCCACGGCCAAAGCCACGCTGCATCGATATGCGAATTGCCGGTCATGCGTACAGAAGTTTGCTGCAAATAAGGCTTGAGGGGTTCGAGCAACGCATGCGCTTTGTTAAGCGAAGCATCGAAGTCTGCTTGATCGGATCGAGCTAACGCGTTCAGGTCGACAGCATCGACGGCTTTGGCGAGTTCGGCGTCGATTTTTGGAGACGCGGGTCCCACATTCGGACCCAGAATCGAAACGCTCCCCATCTCCTGAAAAAGATGAGATGGATCAGGGCGGGTGTTCGAGAACTCGATTCGCAAGTCGGCCCCAGTAATATGTTTCAGATCCACGGTCGGCAAGATTTTTACCGCAACCAGAACTTTATCGCCCGTTTTTGCCGGATCGAACAAGAGGATGGGCTCGAGCGCATCACCCATGGCTACGCGGCGCCCGTTGAAATAAATAATTTGCGTTGCCGGACCATTGGCATCGTCCCGAAAGTTGAACCAGATTCGCGCTCCAGTGAGATCGTATCCATGCAGACCTTTCGGGATTTCGATCCAGCGGCGATACCACACTGTTTCGTAGGGCCCCTTACTATTTGGACCGACGGTTTTCCATGAACTGTCGTCCAGATCAATGGCCTCCCCGTGCGGAACATCGCCAGAATGAGTTTTCCATTCTTCCGCCGGAAGATGCATGAGAGATCGCAGGGTCAATGCCACAGTTTCCATGCGATTCTCATGCGTGGAAGTTGGGCGCTGCCAGGTAACATTTTGCTTCTCTGCGCCTAGCGACCAAGTCCCCGCAATGGATTGTGTGTCTGGGGGAAGAGTGCCCTCGAAAAACGCAGGGCCAGTACGGAATTTCAAATGTGAGTTGTCAAAAACCAGAGAGTCCAATTCATCGGCAAACTCGAAATGGTCGGGAATGTCAATTGTGCCAGTGATTGTGCCATTCAACTTGGAAATATGAATTACGTATCGCAACGGCTTTGCATGCTGTTGCAAAGAAGATCCGCGCACGGACGTCTCCCAAGTTCCTTCAATATGCTGTTCCTGGGCCCAACATGAAAGGACGAATAGAAGGTATGCGTAAAAACAGAAAGCGGTTACTTTCATTTGAACCCCAGCGAAGTTTGGAATGGCTTGCCACCTACCCGGGCTAGGATGAATTTTATCGCCGCTCCAACCACTACAAACACCCGTCAGCGGCCCAATGACTTTAATTGTTCGGGCATCGCCTCAAATAAGATTATTTCGGAGCTGTTTGAGGCAGGAAGTTGAACCATAATGCCGGAGGTCAAAAGTTTGTCCCCATCGACAATGATGTCGGCGGATGAATGGTCGTGGAAGCGGATCTGGTAGCGGGAAGTCGCATCGACACCACGGAGCACGAATCGGTGCCTAACTTCAGTTGGGGTTGAGCCGCGAAAGGCATAGAGGACGCCACGCCGCGCCTTCGGATCAAAATATTCCATCCCATCCCAATTCACACCATCGGGGCGTTGCGAGATGTGATA
>PLBX01000448.1:7334-19645 GCA_003135495.1 Acidobacteriaceae bacterium
ACGAAGCTGGCGTCGTAGAAAGCGCGGCGATTCGAAAGCGGGTCGTATGTATCGGTCATAGAGAAATAGTCGCCGTGGGCGGCGCTGCCAAAATCCACCATTCGGCCACCGTCATTGCAAATTTCAAGCAGCAATTCCGGATGCTTTTGCCGCAGATTCGCTTGAATATCGTAGTAGGCGCGAACCGCATGGTAGCTGACATCTGTGGAATTCGAACTTCGCTCGAACACGTATCCAGCGTCACGATAGACGCATTTGTTCAAAGGATCAGGCGGCGCGTGCGGATGGTCGGACGCATCGCAACCCTGGGCTACCAGATAGCCATCGTGTTCCAGCATGTCGAGTTTGTAATCGCTCACCAAACGCTCGGTCTCGCGCATCGCCCACGCCTTCGCGGGCGGATCTCCGATGTCAACGGGTTGGCCTTTGAACTCTTCGGGCTTCCAACTGGCGGGTAAATCCGTCGTCAGCCATCCTCGAGTTTTCGGATCTCGAACATTCAATGACCCGTCCGCTTTATCTACTCCCGCCTGCGCCCAATCCGCCCAAAGGCCAAATTTGAGTCCCTGGGCATGCGCCCGGTCAGCAATCGGTTGCAGACCATGAGGAAATTTCTTTGGGTTGGGCTGCCAATCGCCCACTCCACGAAACCAGCCGGCATCGAGATGAAACATCTCCAGCCCCAGCGCTGCGGAATCCCGAATCATATGATTCGCAATCTCCTCGTCTACCACCATCCCGCCACCCCAACTGTTGTTCACAGTCAGAGGGTAGTGGGGGTCCTTCCATGCCTCCTGATTGGTAAGCACTTCTCTAACCCAGCGCCGAAGCACATTCGAAGCCGCGTCCGGCCCGCCAGTGTTGGCTCCGAGAAAAATTCGCGGCGTTTCAAATACTTCGCCCGGCTTCAACCGAGTGCGGAATTGACCCAGGTCAGGATTGAGCCCAACTTCTCCGCGCAGAGAATCGCCCTTGCGGACCAAAGTCAAATGAGTGCGTCCGCTGAACTCTACTCCGACATACCATCCGGTTTGGATTCCGAGGGGATGCTCGACCAATAAGTAGGGAATAATCTCGCGCTCTTCTCCGCGACGAGGCTGGGCGTAAGTGCTCGACGCGCCCTCCCATTTGTAGCCGTCAGGAACCGGGACGATATGAGTTCCAATGTCGGACGGTGTGTCCGCGCCTTTTTCAACGTAGAATTGCTCGATTTGATCGGCTCGAGGTGTCTGCCAGTCGAACGGGAAACTGGTTTGCAGCGGTATCCAGACTTCACGGGAGTCGCGGTTTTCGATGCGAATCTGATGTTCGATCGGCCCGTGTTGCGAGCGAACTTCCCACTGCCACGTGAGGCGCAGATGCGGCGAGGGGGCATCGTATACAAAGCTGACGATATGCTGATCGGCGTGGCTCTCGGCAACATTCAAGTTCCACTCGATCCAGCGCGTATCTCCCGCGATTTCCACATCGGAAATGGGAGTCTCACTCACACGGTTGGTCAAGACCTCAGTCCCATTCTGAAGAGCCGACAACTTTGGCGAATGGAGTCCGGCCTCAAAACGCAATTTCGTTTCAGCCGTTCTTAGGGTTCCCACCATTTGAGCCCCGGCGAGCGAGGAGCCCATCCATAACAGAGATAAAAAGCAGAGTAATGTCCGGCAACAATGACGATTGCTCATAATAAGGAATGGAAAATAGCGTAAACCGACTTAGGCAGCCTTACTTACGTTGAAAGATGTAATATCTGCACGGCGCGCCCCAAAGGTTATATACCGCCTGGTCGATCGGAACTTCTGCCACCAAATCATAATGCGCATCAAGATAGCCACGAATCCAGGAGAAAATATTCATATACGGATCCTTGGCATCCCAGCCCGGATCCCATCCCCACGACAACTGGTTGTCGACGAATACTACGATCTTGGGCTGCGCGTTTTCGATCTCACGAATCATGTCGTTCTGCATCTGAAGTGCGAATGGCTGCTTCTCCACCAGCGGAAACACATAGATATATCCAGTGGCGGACCGCCGATGGGAATAGAAGTAAATTTCAGGTTCCGAGCCGACTACAGCAATGCGGTCTTGACTTGAAGAGTGGTCTCGAACGTAGTCTGCGACTGCCATCGCTTCCGGAAACCCATGCGCCGGGTGCATCTCTCGGTTCACGTGGAGGGGATCCATCTTAAACAGATATTTCCTCTGTCCCTGGAGCGTAGAGAGATACGACAGGATGAAGAATGCTATCGGTATAATCGCTACGGCCCGGGAAACGTTTCGTCCCCGCAGATATTCATCTGCGGCACTAATAGCAAGTCCGGCCAGCAGCGCGACCGCGGGTAGCAAGACCAGGAAATAATGTGGCCGGAAGTAGAGGCCAGGAAAAACTGCGAGAATCGAAAACAGGACAAAACCGAGCACGAAAACTCTATGTTCGCGACCGCGGCGGTTCCAAAAAACCGCTGTCAGTCCAACTCCTGCAGTTAGCCAGATCATTACAGGACGCGGAAACCACGGCCACATCACACGAAACAGAAACCAGCCGTCGGAAAGCTTAAGTATCTTTTCGTATGCGGCACCGTAGTAAATTGTCCAAAACCAGAATTGCCGAAACACACCGGTATACCAGGCGATGAGACAAGTAATCAGAAAGGGCAAGAGCATGCCCGTGGTCAGTATGCTTCCCCGCAAGATCAGGCTGCGCCACTTGGCCCCCTGTTTCCATTCGCTCCACGCCCAGAAAAAGAAACCAAATGCGGCGAAAAGTATTCCGTGCTGCTTCATTAGAAACGCAAGGCCGAAAAACAAGCCGCTACCAAACAGCACGACCGTTCGCTGTGTCTCCATTGCATGCAGAAGCAACAGTGTTCCTGCCAGGGCCATCAGGACAATGAAGTGCGTAGCATGGCCATCGAGCGACATTGTTTGCAGCCGGTTTGCCATTAAGGTATAGGAGGCAGCAGCAACGGTTCCGGCGATCATCCCAAACAGGCGCTTGCCCAGAAAAAAAACCAGCAACGCGTTTCCGATAAGAACTACAAGCATTCCTATTCGAATTCCGGCTACGGTTTGGCCGAAGGCAGCCATTATTAGCGCATAGGCGACATAAGTGCCCGGCAACTTCATGTTGTAGGCCGAATGGTAGGGAGGGTCCCCCTCCAACATCAGTTGTCCTGCGTATGCGTACTCGCCCTCATCGCGTTCCAACGGAGTATTGCGGAGACGAATCCGCACTGTCGCGAAAATAACCAGCACAATCACCAGAGCGGCATAGCAGAAATACCGGAGTCGTAAGTCGGCGCGTGATTCCTCAGACAACGGGGCGTCAACCTCCGGTTCTGCGATCTCAGCTTTCATGCTGACGTTAAACCTTCCATTAAAATTTTGTATCTTCAGTTTGCACTTACGATAATTTAGCGTATTGACCACACTTTTGGCACTTACTCGGTGTATGAAACTCGGTAGAAAAGTTTCACTGGTAAAGTACCACGATCGTCTGAGGAACCGTGAAAGTCATTTCTTGTGAGCGTCTGCGTCCTGCCCGTAGGAACTCGCCGCGAATAAGTTCAGATGATTCTGCTTCAGATAGTCGAGCTTCTCTTGTAAGTGGGTCAGTTCGAAATCCCCATATAAGACAAAATTTGTGCTTTGTGTACAGCCACGGATGTCTCCAGTGCGCACGTAGCAGGCAGCCCAGTGGCGCTTGCCTTCGGAGAACCAATGAATTTCTCGCCATGGTTTATACAAAGAGGCAGGCAAGAGTAGGAGCACCCAGATTGCAAGTACGAGATTTCGCTTAGCGAGCCATGACTTCGACAACAGAAAAAAGTATAGGGCAAGAAAGGCTGGGATGAGCAGAGTTGAGTAGCGGGAGGCAAAGGCCGCATTCAATCCCATGCAAAGACGTCCAACTGAGGCATTCGAAGTGAATAGCAGGGTGAAACTTAAGAGAATTGCGCCTATCAGATGGGCTGGTTGCGGGGACTTTATCAAGCGAAAGACATTGTAGCCAAACACTGCAAGCACGACGCCGAGGACGACTGCACCGAAGATTTCTACTCCCATCATTAACAAGAACGGCCTTGGAATAAGGAATGTGGAGAACATTAGGGCCATGAAGCGGGGATATTGCAATAAATTTAGAAAACTAAACTGAAAACAACCCACGCCGGGACGGAAGTCATAGTGAATAAAGAAGGAGCCCAAAGAAGCGGCAGCCACTAAAAGACCAGCCAAGGCCTGGCCGAAGGGAGTAGTCGTTAGATGGCGTCGGCTCCAATAACATTCGAGCAGGAACACGCCCAAGGTGATGGGGCCCATGAAGAGGCCATATCCGGTAAAAATCAGCACGAAATTGAGAGCCAAAACTAGGGAGTATCTAATTATGCTGTTGCGTCGAAGGAGAGCGAGGCAATAGAGGATCATTAGCAGCAGCGGAAGGCCCGCGTAGGAAGGATCGGGAGTGTTAAATAGCATTTCCCATTGGGCGAGGGTTAAAAAGGTCACGGGGATGGCGACATCCGAGTACGCAAGGGGACCATAGAGCTTGTACTTTAGGCGCAAGGCGAGCAGCATTGCGGCGAAAAGGCATGCTCCTATAAAAAATGGATCGACGCGCGCGTTCCAGTCCGTGAGGGGGTACAGAAATTTGTCAACGAAAAGACCGATTCCGTCACGCTGAATCCCTAATTGCATGAAAAACAAATCTGTAAAACTCGCCTGGTGGCGAAAGAAAGGCCCGAGAAAGTCCCATTGATCCATGAAGAAAATGTTGACTGAAGAGCTTCGAATGGCCAGAAACAATCGTGATCCCGATATCAAGATAGCGACAGCAACCGCAAGTGTAGGGCCGATGCGAGAGCGATTGGCCTGAACATCTTGATTCGGCTGAGGTATGGCGGGGCTTTCTATAGTGGTCATGGTTGAAAATATGTTGGACTAACTTATATCGGTTTGTCCAGACTGAGGGCCATATTGCGAGATTGTCGCGCATCTTTCATTGGGCGACAGGTTCCGCGAACAAATTAAGGTGATTCTGTCTTAGATAGTCGAGTTTCTGTTGCAGGTGTGTCCGTTCTGGGTCCGGAAATATTACAAAATTTGTACTCTTATCACAATACTGGAGATCGCCAGTGCGCACGTAGCAGTTAGCCCATTGGCGCTTGCCATTGATATAGGGTCGAATACTGTTGCGCGGTATGCTCACGGCGGCGGGCAGGATCAGAATAACCCATGCAGCGACGATAAGCTTTCGCTTGTCATCCCAGGACTTCGATAGCAAATAGAAATAGATGGCAAGAAAGGCTGGAATTAATAGGGGCATGTAACGCGAAGAAAGGGCTACAGCCGGACCCAGGCAACATCTTCCGACAGCAGTGTTGGCAGCGAACAGGAGACTAAAGCTTAATAAAACGGCCCCAATCAGGTGATTGGGGGAATTGGGAGAGTTCAGCAAACGAAGTATATGGTGTCGGAGAACAATTATTACAGACAGAAGAATAACCCAGCCGATGATTTTCTTCCCACTTGTGACCGTCATTGCCCCGGGAATGACAAATGCTGAAAACATAAGCGCCATGAATTGGGGATATCGCAGCCAATGATTATGGGGAAGTTCGAAACACGCCGCAGCGGACTGCCAGACGTAGTGAAAAAAGAACGATCCCAGAGAAGCGCTGGCAATGAGCAGGGCCGTGAATGGGTAGGCGAAAGGAATTCCGATCATGCGGCGACCGCTCCAATAGGATTCCAAGAAGAAAATGCAGAGCGTTATAACGCCCATGAAGATGCCAAACCCCGTGTAGATGAGAAGGAAATTCAGCAATAAAATTCCTGCATAACGCAACAGACGATTGGGGGCAATGAGCGCCAGGCAATACAGCAACGTCATTAGCAGGGGAAAGTGGCTGTGAGAAGGATTGGGGGTGAAGAGAACCATCTCGTACTGCTGCATGGTCAGGCAGATTGCTGGAATGGCAATATCCGAATACGAAAGAGCGCCGTAGAGCAGATAGCGAAGACGGAGCGCCACAAGCATAGAGGCAAAGGCAATCGAGCCGATGACGAAAGAATCGACGCGGGCATTCCAGTGAGTGAGAGGATAGAGAAATTTATCGGCAAGAAGGCCGACGCCTTCGCGATGGGGACCGTGCTCCAAGAAAAAAAGATTTGCAAAGGTGGCTTTTTGTTGAAAGAAGGGGGTCAGGTAATCCCATTGGTCCATGAAGAAAATGTTGACTGAATATTTCCGGATGATCCAAAAGAACCGAGCTCCGAGCACCACCGCGGCTAGAGCGACCGCGATTGCAGGTCCAATGCGAAAGTGGCTGTCATTCATATCTTGGTTAGGCTCAGAGATAAGCGGGTTGGCTTGTATTGGCATGGTTGAATATGTTGGCAGAACCATTACTGCCGCTAGCGGCCTTCTTGAATATCGAATTTAATAATGAATGCCCTCGCCGGCATATTACGCAGGCGAACCCGCACTATAGCGAAAATGACCAGCACTACCACCAGCGTGGCGTAGCAAAAATATCGGAGTCGTAAGTCGGCGCGTGATTCCTCAGACAGCGCAGCGTCAACTTCCACTTCCGCAATCCCACTTTTCATGCTGGGGTCAAACCTTTGATCCAAATTCTTTATCTGCGCTCGCATCACCATAATTTAGCGTATTAGGCACACTTTCGGCGCTTACTCCCATATGAGGGCCAAATTTAGTTAGAAAAGCTTCCACTGGTAAAATAACACGATCGTCTCGGAAGCCGCGATAAGCTGATTTTATGAGTAATCAGAGCCTTAACCCCGAGGCCATAGACCTATTTGAATGTTGTACCGAGGACTCCTTGAGCACAGAATCGCGAAGAGACTTTGGATGGTCAGGTACTCCTGTAAGTGGGTTTTGTGCTGTGCTACCCCGCATCATGCAACACCCTTGCATCTAAGGAAGAGCGGTAAGTAATCACGTAGCGCACTTTCAGGTTTTCCATCATATCGTCGTAAATAGGGCAGAGATCCGCCGTGTTCTCGGAAAAATAGGCGCGGCCTCCTGATGCGGAAGGCCTGACGATCGCAGGCTGATGCTGAGGAGAGATGAGGGGGTTGACTAGTTTGCAAGCTGCGACGCACTGATGGAAAAGCCGGTCCGGCACATCGTACAGAATTCCGCGGGCTAGTAGTGACGTTGAAGACGAAGGCTACACTGCTGTCTTGCGACTCGCCTTCTTCGAGTGATCCTTATAATGACGCACGAACCGCGCTCCCCACTCGATAAGCTTCTCTGCTAAAGCAGCTCCGGTGTCGGGCGAGCAAAGGCGCGGATCACCAGCTGCGACACCGCTCGGGGCGAGTTCCGCAACCTCGAGCGGCACGGATACATCAAAGCCGTCGAACCCTACCGTCGCCAAACCCGTGACGGGCAGGCCGATGACCTCGGGACGAGCGCTGGGTCCCGGAATCATATCCCAGCGAACGCGATCAGGAAAAAAGTGCATCGCCAGACTCGTCAGTACGTCCGATCCATGCCCTGATGTCTGCCTGGTCTTTTCCTCGCCGACAACATCCACCAATAGACGAGTCGCAACCCTCCAAAGATAAATATTCGGAATCAGGCATCCGCTCGACCGGTAGATCTCCGACGTCACTTCCTGTATGCACTGCACGTTTCCATCGTGCCCGTTCAGGATGATCAGATTGGAAAGATCATGCCGCAAAAGACAACCGATAACGTCCAGCAATATCGCACGCAGAGTAGCTTGGGAAATGGCGAGGCCTCCGGGAGTGCTGCCGAAGTAATTAGCTCCCCCGAACGGAATCACCGGAGCAACCAAAGTCTCCACGCCCGATGCACAGGCGCGCTCGGCAATCCGGGTCGCAACGTGTTCCGCTAACAGGTAGTCTCCCATCGGCGCATGAGGACCTTGATCTTCATGGCTTCCCAGCGGGAGCAGAATTACTGGCTTTCTACCAAATATTTCACGCCCTTCGCCGGCGGTTAAGTCGCCCATGCGAACTTTTCTGGAAACTCTAGAACTCATTCAGGTTCTCTCCGAATAGATGCGACAGCGATCGAAATTTGCAGAATCAGATCACCGCCCTGTGCTCGAGAACCGCGCATGTCGCGGCGAATTCGTTCGCAAGGGAGCGATCAATGATGGCTTGAAGCTTCGGGCCGCCAGCAAACTATAAATTCTGTTTGCTCGTACCTGATAGCCCGAAGCTCGCAGCTCGAACTGGCGTGCCGACGCGATAAATTCGATCTTCCAGACACTTTCCGAGGACGATTGGTTCACGAGCAGTAGTGATCGCAGTTACTATATCACTTCCACTCACGGCATCCTGAGCGCGAGGACACCGTTTAATCGGTCGTGATGCGGATTTAACAGACCAGTGAAGTGAAGGAGCTTGGTGATTAAGAATCCACAGACGGTATCGGAGAGTACGCCCCGTACGCACGAGTTGGTCAAGGGCATCGGCATTACAAGCGCGATCGCACTCGTAGCGGGCAACATGATCGGCTCAGGAATTTTTATTGTACCTGCCGATATCGCACGTCTCGTCGGCTCGCCTTCACTGTTGATTGCGACATGGATCGTGACCGGCGTAATGGTTGTCGGAGGAGCGCTTGCATATAGCGAACTCGCGGTGATGATGCCGCGCGCCGGTGGACAGTATATATACCTGCGTGAGGGGCTGGGCCCGCTCTGGGGCTTTCTGTATGGCTGGACGTTGTTCCTGGTAATTCAGACTGGAACCATCGCTGCAGTCGGCATGGCATTTGGAAAGTTTCTCGGCGTTCTGGTTCCGTCGATTTCACCGTCAAACTGGCTGATTCATTTCGTGCACGTCCCGCTGATTCGTCTTGGGTCGATTCGGATTGGGGACATCGATGCAGGCCTTAACACGCAGAATGTGGTGGCGATCCTCGTCATTCTATTTCTCACCGGCATCAACATTCTCGGAGTGAAAACCGGCGCTGCCTTGCAGATTGTGCTGACGACTGCGAAGGCGATCCTTCTCTTATCCCTGATCATCCTGGGAATATTTGTCGGACGCAACGCGCAAGCGATCTTGTCCAATTTTGGGACCAACTTCTGGCACGATTCGGGATGGCGAGTCATGCATGCTGTCCACATCGGAACCGGCGCGTCCATTGTGACCGTCGGCAGCATCACGATCGTGGCGCTTGCCCAAGTAGGCCCGCTGTTCTCATCTGAAGCCTGGAACAACGTGACCTTCGCTTCCGGAGAAGTAAGAAATCCGCAGCGAACCTTGCCGATGGCACTGGTAATCGGCTGTACGGCGGTGTTTGCGCTCTATATTCTGACGAACTTCGCCTACCTCAGCGTTCTTCCGTTGGCTGGGACGCCGAATGCACCCACCGTCCTGAACCGAGGAATTCAGTACGCCTCCGAGGATCGAGTGGCGACTGCGATGATTGAGCAGATATTCGGTTCGAGCGGTGCAAAGATCATGGCAGGCGCGATTCTCGTATCCTGCTTCGGCGCAGCCAACGGACTGATTCTGGCCGGAGCACGCGTCTACTATGCCATGGCCAAAAACGGCCTGTTCTTTCGCGGCGCCGCATCGGTCCACCCGAAATATCGGACTCCAGCGCGGTCGCTGATAATCCAGTGTGTGTGGGCGTGCCTATTATGTATATCCGGGAGTTATGCCCAGCTATTGGATTACATTATTTTCGCCGTCGTAATGTTTTATATCCTGACGCTGCTTGCAGTATTCGCCCTGCGTAGAAAGCGGCCGCACGAGCCTCGCCCATACCGCGCCGTAGGATATCCAATTCTCACCGCCGTAAATATTATTCTCGCAATCTACATCGACGCGGTGCTGCTGAAGTACAAGCCCCAGTACACGTGGCCCGGATTAATAATTGTCCTACTCGGCCTGCCTTTTTATTTTCTAATCGCTCGCGGCAACGCATCGCGGATGGTTTCGGCAGACGCTACCGAATAACACTTTTCGCCCTATTGCAGTTTCGCGTACTCAGCCTTCGCTTCTTTCAGAATGGGGATGTCGAGATCGGCTTCTTTCCAGAGCGCTAAGAAGTCCTGATAGGCGGTTCGCGCGTTGGCAGTGTCATGCTGGGCAGCCAGGGCTCGTGCCAAACCTAGTTGAGCGATTGGATACGCGACCGAGGCCACGGACAGGCCGCGGCGGGCGAGGATGTTGCGAAACTCCGCGACGGCGTTGGCCGCCTGACCGGTGGCGATGTATGCTTCGCCACGCAGAATATGATTGTCAAAATAGAGTCCATCTTCGTAGGGTTGGGCGGCCGCGAGGGTTTGAATCGCGGCGGCCGGCTTGCCATGGCGAATCTCAGATCGCGCTTCCACGCGCGGGCCAATTTCATGCTGGATGAACGTGTCTTCCGGGCGCGCGCGACGGGCTTCCGCCAGCAGCGACTCAGCTTTCTGGTCCTGTCCAGCGGCCGAAGCGTTATCGGCTGCCGCTGTGACAAAAGACGGATCGCGGGATAGGGCGAGGGCGGCATCCACCTGCTCGGCTGCCCGGGTGGAGTACCCGAGCGCGGCCTCTATGTTCGCTTCCTCCATCAATTGGTCGGCGGCGACATCAGGGATGCCCAGACTTTTCGCCCGGTCGACTGCCCGCGCGCGCAATTCCCGCTCTTGCGACACATGACCGAGTGTGGCCGCGTATGAAGCCTGCTGAGCGAGCACTCGCAACTCGCCCTCGGGAGTCGCTTTTGCCAAAGCCTCCATGCGTTCCGTAGTGGCTGTGTCTCCGCGTAACCTGGCAGAGTTCGCTAAAGCAACGTAAAAAAGAGATCCCTTAATGTTCCTCTGCTGTGCTTGCGCCAGCAGCGCATCGGCATTATCCATCCTACCCAGGCTTCTATAACCCTGGGCTCCGACGAGATAGCAGTTCAGGGTGTCGGGCACAAGACGAATCGCATCGAGGCAGTTCTCCACCGTTTTCTCGAACCGCCCAAGTTGCAGATATGAGACAGCCACATTGATGCGGGAGGCTTCGTCGCGAGGATAAGTCTGCTTCATCAGCTCCCAGGCTTCAATGGTCTTTTCCAATTGTCCAATATTGAAATAGTAGTAGGCGGTAATGTACAGCCGCTCGTATTCGCTGGTGCGATCCCGCAGTTCGAACGCCTTCGCTACCTCCTTATTGGATAACGACGGTTGGTTGGTGTTGCCGGCGACCACGCCGAGGCGCAGGTGGGCGAGAGCGAAGTTGGGGTCAAGTTCGATCGCTCGCTGATAAAGCGGGACGGATTGGATGTCCTCTAACTTGGAGTGCAGTTGGTCGGCAAGGGTGTAAGCTTTGAGCGCTTCCAGGGAAGATGTGGTGGCCTGATCGAGCGGCTTGTCGAATTTCTGCACCGAAGCGAGCGATTCGCCGAGCTTCTCGCGCAATTTCGTCGCCGCGTTGCCGAGGGTGCCAAGGACGGCATCCTTGCCCCCTGCCTGCTCCTGCGCCTGCGCGAGCGAATCGCCGCTGGAGGCGTTTACAGCTTCAATGGTTAAGAGGTACTGGCTGCCAACCAGCGCGATCGATCCGGTCAGCATCGCCTTGATTCCGTTGCGCTGGCATATTTCGCGGCCGATATCGCTGGTCACGAGCTGATCGGGTGCGCGGCCCATATATTTGAGCGTCTTCTGCACCTGCTGCTCGGGCACGACGTTGAGAAATGGCGATTGCTGAAGATCGACGGCCAGCGCCTTCTTCAGTGTGCCGTCGAATACCGCATCGCCGGTCGTGTTAACGAAATCGGTGACCAGGATCGAGTCCTTTTCGGTGATGGCATGGGCGCGCCGCTGATAGAGGAACAGTGCCATGACGGCAATAACGCAGACCAGCACTGCCACTGCCGAGTACAGCCGCCACGGGGGACGCGCAGCCGGCGCGGTGCTGGAAGCTGAGTCCGCGGCTGCCACTTGCGCGCTTCCCGATGCTGCGGTCGCGTGGCCACTGGATGTTGCAACAACTGCTGCCGATCCGCTAACCGCTCTCGGATGACTCCCCGATCCGCTCGGCAAGTTTGGAGCCACGATGGCAGCGCCACTTTCCAGAACCGGACTTCTTCCGGATTCCATCTCGCGGCGTACGCGTTTCAGATCGGCGCGCATGTCGGAGGCATTCTGATAGCGCAACTCCCGGTCCTTGTCGAGAGCCTTACTGATGATCTCTTCGAGTTTGGGAGGAATATCGGGATTGATGCGGGACGGAGCGGCTGGCGCGCGCTCGATGATGGCGTGGAAGATTACGGCCGAAGTGTCTCCGCGGAATGCGACCAAACCGGTCGCCATCTCGTAGAGAACGGCGCC